>NZ_AEVS01000048.1 GCF_000189255.1 Vibrio brasiliensis LMG 20546
TCTCGCCTCTCGCCTCTCGCCTCTATCTTCCGTTCAAATCCCAATCATACTCATAGTCTGCCCCCTGAACCGATGTGATCGGCTCCGAGCGATACTTATTGATATGATTGACCAGCTGCTGTTGAGTACCGAAGTCAGCAATGAACCAGTCGTAAATTGATGAGAGTTGAATGTTATTACCTTTTACCAGTACTCCCTTATCGCTATTGATAAACTGCTTTGCTGCTAGCTCTAATAGCTGTTCAGTATTCTCAGCGGTGAAGGCCTGACTCTGTAGGTTAGGACAGCCTAAGCTTGCACAGTTAACCGCATAGTGAGTTCTTGGGTCATTCCAGATCGGGCGCAGAATTCGATGTTCAATATCATTCAGGCTTAGATCTTTGCCGGCAACCTCAATTACTTCATCTCCCCAAGGACCGAAGCTAAATAAGCCTCCTAGCTTGGTAATCGATTTAACCGGATAGGCATCAATAATTAATTGAACTGTTATAGCGTTATATAGGTTAACCCAGTAAGCGTATTGTTCATCTAGTGCGTAATCTCTAGGGTCGATCGCGGCGAGATCTGAAAGATATTGTTCAAGTTGTTGCTTGTCTTGCTTAGTGACATCACTATATTTGACCAGCGTATAGTCGCCATCGGTCACTAGGTAGTTATCCAGAAATGATTGCCATGCCTGATGGGAAATACTGGCTTGGTTGCTCTGGTTTGCTTGTTGCCAAAAAGGCCACAACTCCGATTTAGGCGCTGCAAAAGTATGAAAAGAGATCAGAGTGAGCAGCAGAGTAACGATACGTACCATTAGTTAAATTCCCTTAGTGATAAGCTTTTATTACTAGACCTAGCTTATCGAGTGTTTGTTTCAGCGGCCAACAAAAAAGGCTAGCCTGAGCTAACCTTTATTTTTATTTGCAGATTGGATTACTTGAGGAAGCTTGGAATGTTAGCTTCGTAACTCGCAATTTTGTCTTCGTGCTGAAGAGTCAGGCCAATGTTGTCTAAACCGTTAAGTAGGCAGTGACGACGGAACTCATCGATCTCAAACGAGTACTCTTTGCCATTCGCTCTTACTTTATTTGCTTCAAGGTCGACTTCAACTTCTGCGCCTTCATTGGCTTCAACAAACTGGAAAATCTCATCAACTTCTTGTTCTGTTAGGCGAACAGGAACCATTTGGTTGTTGATCGAGTTGCCATAGAAGATATCGGCAAAGCTTGGAGCAATCATGGCTTTAATACCGTAATCAGCCAGCGCCCACGGTGCGTGTTCACGTGATGAGCCGCAGCCAAAGTTTTCACGAGCCAGAAGGATCGAAGCACCTTGGTAACGTGGAGCGTTCATAACAAACTCTGGGTTTGGTTGCTCGCCAGCATCATCAAGGAAACGCCAATCGTGGAACAGGTGTTTACCAAAGCCTAGACGAGAAACCTTTTGTAGGAACTGTTTAGGGATAATTGCATCAGTATCAACGTTCGCTGCATCCAGAGGAACAACCAAGCCTGTATGTTGTTTAAAACCTGACATGTGTTTCTCCTTAATCCAAGTTACGAATGTCGACAAAATGACCAGCGATCGCAGCGGCCGCAGCCATTGCTGGGCTAACTAGGTGGGTGCGACCATCACGGCCCTGACGGCCTTCGAAGTTACGGTTTGATGTTGATGCACAACGCTCATGTGGACCTAATCGGTCATTGTTCATCGCCAGACACATTGAACAGCCAGGCAGGCGCCATTCAAAACCAGCTTCTTTGAAGATGACATCCAGACCTTCTGCTTCTGCTTGCGCTTTTACTTGCTCTGAACCCGGAACGATTAAAGCCTGAACATGTGCAGCAACTTTACGGCCTTTAGCCACTTCAGCGGCAGCACGCATATCTTCGATACGAGAGTTAGTACATGAGCCAACAAATACTTTATCTACTGAGTAGTCAGACAGTGCTTTGCCAGCTTCTAGACCCATGTAAGCAAGTGCTTTTTCTGCCGACGCTTTTTCTACTGGGTCAGCAAAACTTTCTGGTGCCGGGATAGGTTGATCAACTGCGATAACCTGACCTGGGTTGGTACCCCAAGTCACTTGCGGTTTGATATCCGCAGCTTGAAGCGTCACTACCGCGTCAAACTCAGCATCATCATCAGTTTTCAGCGTTTGCCAGTATTCTACGGCTGCATCGAAATCTGCACCTTGTGGTGAGAACTTACGGCCTTTGATGTAGTTAAACGTGGTTTCATCAGGTGCGATTAAGCCAGCTTTAGCGCCAAGTTCAATCGCCATGTTACATACCGTCATACGACCTTCCATCGAAAGATCGGTAATCGCTTCACCACAGAATTCAACCACATAGCCAGTGCCGCCTGCCGCAGTTGTTTTACCAATGATCGCCAGAACGATATCTTTAGCCGTGATTCCCGGTGCAACTTTGCCTTTCACTTCGATCTTCATTGTTTTTGCGCGAGCTTGCTTAAGCGTCTGAGTCGCTAAAACATGCTCTACTTCTGAAGTACCGATACCAAACGCTAGCGAACCGAATGCACCATGAGTTGCGGTATGAGAGTCACCGCAAACAATCGTCATACCCGGCAGCGTAATACCAAGTTCTGGACCCATTACATGGACAATACCCTGATATTTGTGGTTGATGTCGTAAAGGGTAACGCCAAACTCTTCACAGTTCTTAGACAGTGTTTCCATCTGGATACGTGCCATTTCACCTGAAGCGTTAATATCTTTTGTCGTAGTCGATACATTGTGGTCCATAGTTGCGAACGTTTTGCTCACCTGACGGACCTTACGACCTTTTTCACGCAGACCATCAAACGCCTGAGGTGAAGTTACTTCGTGTACCAAATGGCGGTCGATGTACAAAATAGGGTTTTCACCCTCAGCAGCTACGGCGACGTGCGCGTCGTAGACTTTCTCATATAGTGTTTTGCCCATTATTACTGTCCTGTGTATAGCTGCAGATAACGGCTCATCTGCAGCTAATCATTATTATTAAAGTGTTTTACTACGAATTTAGAATGTATTCCGCGATCTTATCGCCCATCTCTGAGGTCGATAGGGCAGGTTTGTCACCAGATAGGTCTCCAGTTAATTCACCTGCTGATAGTGCTTTAGATACCGCAGTCTCGATGTCCTGTGCCGCAGCTTCTTCACCTAAGCTGTAGCGAAGCATCAATGCAGCTGAAAGAATCTGAGCGACTGGGTTAGCGATATTTTTACCAGCGATGTCTGGTGCACTGCCACCTGCTGGCTCGTATAGACCGAACTTGCTCTCGTTTAGAGACGCTGAAGGTAACATACCCATAGAACCAGTAATCATTGCACACTCATCTGAGATGATGTCACCAAAGATGTTTGAACACAGCATAACGTCAAACTGTGATGGGTCTTTGATTAGCTGCATCGTTGCGTTATCGATGTACATATGTGACAACTCAACATCAGGGTAATCTTTTGCTACCTCTTCAACGACTTCGCGCCATAGGATTGAGCTTTGCAGTACGTTAGCTTTATCAATTGAGCATACTTTCTTATCGCGAAGACGAGCTGATTCGAAAGCGATTTTCGCGATACGTTCGATTTCGTAACGGTGGTAAACCTCAGTATCGAAAGCCTTCTCGTTGGCACCTTCGCCTTCACGACCTTTCGGTTGGCCGAAGTAGATACCGCCAGTTAGTTCGCGGACAACAACAATATCGAAGCCTCGTTCAGAGATGTCTGCGCGTAGAGGAGAGAAGGCTTCTAGACCTTTATGGATCTGAGCTGGGCGCAGGTTACAAAATAGCTGGAAGTGTTTACGTAGCGGAAGTAGGGCACCACGTTCTGGTTGATCATTCGGTGGAAGGTGCTCCCACTTAGGACCACCAACTGAGCCAAATAAAACAGCATCTGATTCTTCACACGCTTTTACTGTGCTTTCTGGTAGTGGGCAGCCGTGGTTGTCAATCGCAATACCACCAACATCGTGTTCTTCACGAGAAAACTCGATGGAGTACTTTTTCTCAATAGCGTCTAGCACCTTATGTGCTTGTGACATTACTTCTGGGCCAATGCCGTCACCAGGTAGAACGGCAATTTTGTATGATTTGTCTGTCATGGTAATCCTTTAATTTTTATATTCCTCCAAGGCGACTCGCGTCCTTGGAGTCTCACTTATACTGTTGCGATTTTTTTCTGTTTGATTTCTTCGATCTTGTTTGCGCGATGGATGCTGTTGATTACATGCAATAGCGCCTGACCAGAAGCTTCAACGATGTCTGTTGAAACACCAGTGCCGTGGTACTTGCGACCTTTATAGTTAGCGATGATGTCTGCTTGACCCAGACCATCTTCACCTTCGCCTTTAGCGGTTAAATCAAACTTGTCTAAAACAATATCATAACCAGTTACGCGATAGATACATTGGTAAAGGGCGTCAACCGGACCATTACCGACTGCGGCTTCACAAGTTTCTTCATCACCACACTGTAGCTTGATGCTAGTTGTCGCCATGACACTGCCTGACTGAACACTCAGATAGTTCAACTTATAGAAATCATCTTCTTCACGTAAGTTGGAGAAGTGCATCAATGCTTCCAGATCATAATCGAAAACCTGGCCTTTACGGTCAGCCAGCTTCAGGAAGTCTTCATACAGGGCGTCAAGGTTGTACTCTTCCTCTTTGTAACCCATTGCATCCATATGGCTTTTCACTGCCGCACGGCCGCTTCGACTGGTTAGATTCAAGGCCTGGTTCTTAAGACCGATCGACTCAGGAGTCATGATCTCGTATGTGTTCTTGTTCTTTAGCATGCCATCCTGGTGAATACCTGATGAGTGGCTAAAGGCGTTAGCACCGACAATCGCTTTGTTGTCCTGAATTGGCATATTACATAGCTGGCTAACCAATTTACTGGTACGGTGAATTTCATCATGTTTCAAGCCTGTGTGAACACCCAGTAGCTCCTGGCGAGTCTTGATGATCATGGCAATCTCTTCTAGTGAACAGTTACCAGCTCGTTCACCGATACCGTTGATAGTACCTTCAATCTGACGAGCACCAGCCTGAACAGCGGCGATAGAGTTGGCAACAGACATACCCAAGTCATCATGACAATGAACAGAGATGATTGCTTTATCAATATTTGGTACGCGGTTGAATAGGGTTTGGATAATGCCACCAAACTCATTAGGCACTGTATAGCCAACCGTGTCAGGGATGTTGATAGTGCTTGCGCCAGCATCGATTGCTGCTTCGACCATGCGACATAAGTTGTCGATAGGAGTACGTCCCGCATCTTCACATGAGAACTCGACATCATCGGTGTAATTACGAGCATGTTTAACGGCTTTCACACCCATCTCAACGACGTCATCGTAGCTGCGACGAAGTTTGTCTTGAACGTGAACAGTAGAAGTGGAAATAAAGGTATGAATTCGGAATTGGTCAGCAACTTTTAGCGCTTCTGCAGCGGCATCGATATCTTTCGCAACGGCACGCGAAAGAGCACAAATTCGGCTGTTTTTAATATTACGCGCGATAGTTTGCACTGACTCAAAGTCACCAGGAGATGAAACTGGAAAGCCAGCTTCAATAACATCAACGCCGAGCCTTTCAAGCGCATAGGCAATCTGCAGTTTTTCTTTAACCGTCAAGCTTGCTGACAACGCTTGTTCGCCATCACGCAAGGTGGTGTCGAAAATAATGACTTGATCATTCATGTTTACTTCCTTAGTGATTATGTGCGTTTTGCACCAGTTAATCTTTTACTTCCGTTACTTAGCGATAAAAAGCTAGGTATAAAAAAACCCGCATCTAAGTGCGGGTTTGTTGTAATTCTGTGTGGTTGTTTTTCTTCCACAGCCTACCCGCGCGATTATGTCACGATAAGGAGGAGGCTCAGCAGGATAGAAAAACGGTTCATCATTGTTAACGGTTCCTTTATGGGCGTTAAATAATCCACATATTTAAGTTAACAAATTAGTACCGCACTCAACGAACAACGTCAACCCTAAAGTTGTTTTTTTATTCAAGTCAGATCAGTTCAACCATAAAAGCCTCAAATAAAGCACATAATTCGCCTGTTTGTATTTGTTGTATCAATGAAGAAGATGCAATTCACTAGAGATATCTGACGAACAGGCAGTGGGTGTCATTGAAACTCAGTCAAACTTTCACTCACTTGTCACTAACGCCGATTAGTTTTTAACAAAGTCCGTTATGAAAGGAGTCGGCAATGCGTTCAATTGAGCCTATAGCTAAGTTTGATCTGGCTTTTTCTCTGTTCTGCTTACAGCACAAGTTCTCTCATCAAGCATCACGTATGAGCAAGGTTGTCTCACATACAGGTGATGGTCACCTATACGCACTGATTGGGGTGTTAGCCTTTATGTTTGGCGGTTTAGAAGGGCGCTCATTTCTTGTCGTTGGTTTGCTCGCCTTTGTCATTGAACTGCCTATTTATTGGTTGGCAAAAAATTTGTTTAAACGTCGCAGACCTCAAGAGTTTTCAGACTTAGTCACTTCTTTCATTACACCTTCAGACCGCTATAGCCTTCCTTCTGGGCATACTGCGGCCGCTTTTTTGATGGCGACAGTTACTGGTCATTTCTATGTCGACTTACAGCTGTTTGCGTTTGTTTGGGCGACACTGATCGCCAGCTCGCGAATCTTGCTGGGAGTTCATTTTTTAACAGATGTTGTTATTGGGGTCTTACTTGGGGTTGGGAGCGCCCAGCTTGCTCTGGTTGTCGTAGGAGGTTAATCGATGAAGATATTGTATGGAGTACAAGGAACAGGTAATGGACATATAGCCCGTGCACGAGCGATGGCGAAATGTCTCGCGAGGGAAGGGCTTGAAGTCGATTATCTGTTTACAGGTAGAGATGAAGATCAGTACTTTGCAATGGAGTCGTTTGGCGATTATCAAACTCGCGCAGGTCTATCGTTTGCCACCCATAAAGGCAGAGTGGATCTTGGTAAGACATTCGTGAGTAACAACTTGTGGCAGTTCTGGCGAGACGTACATCAGCTTGACTTATCACAATACGACCTGCTTCTTAATGACTTCGAGCCAGTATCGGCCTGGGCGGCTAAGAAACAGAATATCCCCTCGATCAGTATCAGTCATCAAAATGCGTTTCGTTATTCGGTGCCAATTAAGGGCGCTAGCTGGTTAGATAAGCTAGTCATCCAGCATTTTGCACCTGCCACACACCATATTGGATTGCATTGGTACCATTTTGACCAGCCCATTCTTCCGCCAATTATTCATACTGACCATGACAACTCTGCGGAGGAAGCTTATGTACTGGTTTACTTGCCGTTTGAGAGTCTGGCAGATATTACCGAGCTGTTGCTACGTTTTTCTAATCAGCAGTTCGTCTGTTATCACCCGCAGGTAAACGAGCCGCAAGAGATAGAAAATATCCATTGTTATCCACTCAGTTTGTGCGAGTTTCAGTCTCATTTAAAGCGCTGTGAAGGCGTGATTGCTAACGGCGGGTTCGAGTTACCTTCAGAGGCACTCACTCTTGGTAAAAAGCTCCTGCTGAAGCCACTAGACGGTCAATTTGAGCAGATTTCTAATGCCGCGACACTGGAAGGATTAGGGCTGGCCTCATGCATGGACATCCTGGATGCGTCAGTAGTGCGCCGCTGGCTTGATGAAGATAGTGCAGAAAGTGTTCATTATCCTGATGTGGCTGCTGCGATCGTTAGTTGGATAAAACAAGGAGAGTGGGAAGATCAGTCTGCACTGACGGCAAGTTTGTGGGAGAAAGTTGATTTTCCAAGTTACGTAATTAACGTCTGAATTGGTACACAGTGTAAAAAGTGGTGCTAATCCATTGATGTCGTTTTTGCTTTGTTAGCACAATTCATAACCCAGACTCATAACTCGATTTTTAATAATAAGTTAGAAATTAATATCAAATAGATCTATTAATCCTTATAAAACCTGCCTTTAGCTTTTTTTATATGCGCTGTAACTTGTTGTTTTTAAATAGGGTCGTTATACGGTAAGTAAAAAATACTGATTAATTGTCAATCTTATTGCTAAATGCTGAATGATTCGTTGATAGTACGGATTCGCCGGGAAACATCTGACAAATAAATATAATCGATGCGGCGAAGATTTGGTTTTCTATTCCCAACTCATTTTTGAAGTTGTAACCATTTACGTTGATGAATTAAAGAGGCTTGCCCAATGATTGACAAGAAAGAGTCTATGAGTGCTATCGCTAGCTACCGTATGGAAAGTACTTTACGTGGAGTAGATTTAAACCTATTAACTGTGTTCGATGCAGTAATGCAAGAACAGAATATCACCCGAGCAGCGCACAATCTGGGAATGTCTCAGCCTGCAGTAAGTAATGCAGTTGCGCGTTTAAAAGTGATGTTTAATGATGAATTATTTATGCGTCAGGGTCGTGGTATCCAGCCGACTCAACGTGCTCGCCAACTGTTTGGCCCGGTTCGTCAGGCACTACAACTTATTCGTAACGAACTGCCGAGCTCTGTATTCTCTCCGGAAACATCAACTCGACTATTCAAACTGGCAATTTGCAGTCCATGTGATATGCGCTTTGCACCAAAGATCATGTCTACGATTCACCAGCTTGCGCCGAACGTACAGCTTCATCTAGATGCTGAGTTTGACCGTCAGCTAGCTGAGAGAATGCGTTACCAAGAGATCGATTTTGTTATCGACTACGCTCGTTTCGATGAGCAAGGCTTCTCTAGTACAGAAATCTTCCAGGATGAGCTTGTGGTTGTTGCGTCTAAAGCACACCCGCGTATTCAAGGTGCAGTAACATCTGAAGCATTGCTTGGTGAGCGTCATGCTAAGCTGTCAAAAGTTCACGGTCAGCGTAGCTTCTCTGAGCAGGCGTATCGCGATCTTGATGTTCAGGCTTACTACGAGGGCACCAGCCTAAGCAACGTGCTATACGTTGTTGGTCAATCTGAACTGGTGACAATTGCACCACGTTGGATGGTTGAAAATGCAGCGAATAAAGATCAGCTGCAGGTTATTGAGTTCCCGTTTGAAAACGGTCAAATTAGCGGCTTCCTGAGCTGGCACGAGTCAAGTGAAAAAGACAAAGGCCACATCTGGCTACGTGATCAATTGATGATGATCTGTGGCGAAGTTGTCGCACTAAACTAATGCTCAGAAACGACTGACAGAAAAAGCCTTGAGTGGTTCGCGCCATTCAAGGTTTTTTACTATTTATATTGATAACTTTGACGCTCATCAGTTGCCTTTTTTAAAGCGAAATGTACACTTGTGCGCTTAATAAAGCTTACAGGTGTAAGCTAAAGGTAGTAAAGATGGCCAACCTAGATTTTCACATTGTAAAACGTATTCGAGAACAGATTGCGAAAGGCAACGACCGCATTGCGCTTAAACATAAAGTGGGCAATATGTGGAACGGTATCAGCTGGAAGCAGTTTGGTCAGCAGGTCGATGCTTTATCGCTTGCTCTATTGGCTCAGGGGATCCGAGTTCAAGACAAGATCGGTATCTTCTCTAACAACATGCCACAATGGACAGTGGCAGATTTCGCGGCACTACAACTGCGAGCGGTCACCGTACCTATTTACCCAACTAATACTGCCGCTCAGTCCGCATACATCCTCCAGAATGCGGATGTACGTGTATTGTTTGTTGGCGAGCAAGCCCAATTTGATGCGGCGGTTTCGATCTTCGACGAATGTGAACAACTAGAACTGATAGTTGCTATGTCAGATGATGTGGAGATCGGTGAGCATAGCTTTGCAATTCACTGGCAGCAGTTTATTGCTCAATCTAATCAAGACCATCAACAAGAGCTAGATACACGCTTAGAGCAGGCTAACTTCGATGATCTATTGACCCTAATCTATACCTCGGGAACGACAGGCCAGCCTAAGGGTGTCATGCTCGACTATGCTAACATTGCCGCTCAGCTAGAAGGCCATGATCAGCGCCTGAGCCTGAGTGAGTCTGATGTGTCACTCTGTTTCCTACCTCTGTCGCATGTATTTGAACGAGCGTGGACCTTCTACGTCTTGTATAAGGGAGCAACGAACTGCTACCTACAAGATACTATGCAGGTTCGTGAAGCACTGAGCGAAGTGCGTCCTACAGTGATGTGTGCCGTGCCACGCTTCTACGAGAAAATCTTCTCAGCAATCCATGAGAAAGTCGCTAAAGCTCCATTCATTCGAAAAGTTCTGTTTACCTGGGCGGTGAACATGGGCGCGAAGATGGCGCTATGTCATCAAGAAGGTCGTAATCCATCCGTAATGCTTAAGAAGTCCTATGCTTTGGCAGATAAGCTAGTGCTTTCTAAATTGCGTGCTCTGCTTGGCGGCCAAATCAACTTTATGCCTTGTGGTGGTGCAAAGCTCGATGAGACCATCGGTCGCTTCTTCCATGCGATCGGAATTAACGTCAAGCTAGGGTATGGCATGACGGAAACGACCGCGACAGTATCCTGTTGGGATGACAAGTGTTTCAACCCGGACTCAATTGGTATGTCGATGCCTGGTGCACAAGTTAAGATCGGCGATAACAATGAAATTTTGGTTCGCGGACCTATGGTGATGCGCGGCTACTACAAGATGCCTGAAGAGACAGCCAAGACCTTTGATGAGCACGGCTTCCTGAAAACCGGTGATGCAGGCCATATCGATGAAAATGGTAACTTGTTCATTACTGACCGCATTAAAGAGCTGATGAAAACGTCTAACGGTAAGTACATTGCACCGCAAATGATTGAAGGCGCAATTGGTAAAGACCACTTCATCGAACAAATTGCTGTTATTGCTGACACGCGTAAGTTTGTTTCTGCCTTAATCGTACCGTGCTACGACTCACTAGAAGAGTACGCGAAAGAGCTTAATATCAAATATCACGATCGAGTGGAGTTGATTAAACACCACCAAATTGTTGAGATGTTAGAGAAGCGCGTTAACGATCTGCAGAAAGAGTTGGCTAAGTTTGAACAAGTGAAGAAGTTTAAACTGCTGCCGAAAGCTTTCTCTATGGACGATGGAGAACTGACTCCAACTCAGAAACTGCGTCGCAAAGTGATTAACGACAAGTATCAAGATGAAATCGAAGAAATGTACAAGGATAAGTCTGATAAAAAGTAAGATTTACCGCAGTTAATTTCTAGAGTGATTAAAAATCCCCCAGTAAGTATCTTGGCTTGCTGGGGGATTTTTTATGTCTGTCAGACGCTAGACTCAGTAAGCATTCAGAGTGAGTCGATGAAATTATGTGCAAAATTTGATACTGAATTTTCGTGCTTCATTGGTTGTTTGGTCTGTTTGGCTGGTGTGCTTTAGATTCATGTTGCTATAAATGATTGCAAACCAGTGCAATCTTTAAATTGAGAGCTAAATCGCATTAGACCCGTTGATAATAAAACGTTACATTTGTTGCGTGACCTTGCTTTATGTTACCTATGAGCAAGACATAGCCGAAAAAGTGGAAGTATTTCGAATTAGGCTACGAATAAGACCTAGACTATGAAAAAACCAGCTCATCAGATTGACCTTATCCGATGAAAAACTGGTTTAAGGAGAAGAATATGGCAGCAATGTTGTCCGGAGCAGAGATGGTTGTTCAATCTCTGATCGAAGAAGGCGTAGAACAGATCTTTGGTTATCCAGGTGGTTCTGTTTTAGATATCTACGATGCGCTTCACGCAAAAACAGATCAAATCAAACATGTATTGGTTCGTCATGAACAGGCCGCGACTCACATGGCGGATGGTTATGCACGAGCGACAGGCAACCCAGGTGTGGTACTTGTCTGTTCAGGCCCTGGTGCGACTAACACCATCACAGGTATCGCAACCGCATACATGGACTCCATTCCAATGATCGTCATTTCGGGCAACGTTCCGAATAACATGATCGGCAATGATGCATTCCAAGAGTGTGACATTGTAGGTGTATCTCGCCCTGTGGTTAAACACAGCTTCCTGGTTAAAAAAGCCGAAGATATTCCTGAAACTGTAAAGAAAGCCTTCTATATCGCAACCTCGGGTCGCCCGGGCCCTGTACTTATCGACTTACCTAAAGATGTTATGAATCCACAGGTTAAGCTGCCGTATGAGTACCCACAAGCTATTTCAATGCGCTCTTATAAGCCAACAACAACAGGCCATAAAGGTCAGATCAAGAAAGGTCTCAAGACTCTGCTTGAAGCAAAAAGACCCGTTCTTTACGTTGGTGGTGGCGCGGTAATTTCAGAAGCAGAACAGCATCTGACTAAGTTAGCTGAGGCGTTAAACCTGCCTGTAGTTAGCACTCTTATGGGGCTAGGTGCTTTTCCTGGTACTCACAAAAATTCTTTAGGCATGTTGGGGATGCACGGTGTGTATGAAGCCAACATGGCGATGCACCGAGCGGATCTTATCTTTGGTGTTGGTGTTCGTTTTGATGATCGAACGACTAACAACTTAGAGAAGTACTGTCCAGACGCGAAAGTAATGCATATCGACATTGATCCTTCGTCGATCTCTAAGAACGTTAAAGCGGATCTGCCTATTGTAGGATCAGCGGAAAAAGTACTAGAGAGCATGGTTAAACTGCTGGAAGAGCAGGGTAGTACCAATGATCAAGAAGCGTTAAATCGCTGGTGGGATGAAATTCAAGTATGGCGTGATCGCGAGTGTCTGTCTTACGAGACGTCGCCAGAGCGCATCAAGCCTCAGCAAGTTATTGAAACCCTGCACAAGCTGACAAATGGCGATGCTTACGTTGCATCGGATGTTGGTCAGCACCAAATGTTCGCGGCACTTTATTACCCATTCAATAAGCCACGTCGCTGGATCAACTCTGGTGGTCTCGGCACTATGGGCTTTGGCCTGCCAGCCGGTATGGGTGTTAAGTTCGCCAAACCTGATGAAGAAGTCGTGGTTGTAACCGGTGACGGCAGTATTCAGATGAACATTCAGGAGTTGTCGACCGCAATGCAGTACGATATTCCTGTTAAAATCATTAACTTAAACAACCGATTCCTCGGCATGGTAAAACAGTGGCAAGACATTATTTACCAAGGCCGTCACTCTAACTCGTACATGAGTTCTGTTCCAGATTTTGCCGCCATTGCAGAAGCCTATGGCCATGTCGGAATTCGTATTGAATCACCAGATCAGCTTGAGTCTGGCCTTAAACAAGCGCTAGATATGAAAGATCGTTTAGTGTTTGTTGATATCAATGTGGATGAGACTGAGCATGTATACCCAATGCAGATTAAAGGTGAGGGTATGGACAAAATGTGGTTAAGCAAGACGGAGAGAACTTAATATGAGACACATTATTTCACTACTAATGGAAAACCAACCTGGTGCATTGTCGCGCGTAGTTGGTCTATTTTCTCAGCGTGCTTACAACATTGAATCTCTGACGGTTTCACCTACAGATGATGAGACTTTGTCACGTTTGAATATCACCACTATCTCTGATGATATGGAGCTGGAACAGATTCAGAAGCAGCTCAACAAGCTGATTGATGTACTAAAAGTGCAGGAAGTGACTGAGCTCGATCATATTGAGCGAGAGCTGATGATGGTCAAAGTGAAAGCCAGTGGTTTCTCTCGTGCGGAAGTGAAGCGCACCGCAGATATCTTCCGTGGCCAGATTGTTGACGTAACGGCGTCGCAATACACAGTTCAGATGGCTGGAACCAGTGAGAAGCTAGATGCCTTTATTCAGGCGCTATCTGAAGTGACTGAGGTTATCGAAGTTGCACGTAGTGGTGTGGTCGGTATTGCCCGTGGTGAGCGAGCATTAAAACCTTAATCACTAAGCTTTTAGCAT
>NZ_AEVS01000047.1 GCF_000189255.1 Vibrio brasiliensis LMG 20546
TTATTGGAGGTGAAGAATGCAAAAAACTCAGTTAGATAAGTGGATTCATGGTCATCACAAAGATAGCTATCAGCCACCTAAGGTGTTTGTTATCGGGTGTTCTGACTTATCCCAATATTTGCTTGCGGTTGAGTACAAACACAGACTTGAACCGATAAGAATAGACGACGAGCCAGTTCATTTTGACTCGTTAGAGCTGGTAAAAGAGGAGCTGATTCGCCTCGGTGTTGAGCGAGCCTATTTGCGCCTGCACAATGCTTATGATGAATGTGGAGCCGGTGATGGCCCGTTATATCATGATGTAGAGCTGTCGCTGACTACACACTAAACAAAATTATTATCTAAGATCTTTGCCGTGAATTGCGTTCTTAAGTAGAAGCCACGCGGCAAAGTTTTTATTGGTTTGCCGCTGGCGCCATATGCTTCAGTCAACACACGACTGTTTGCCGCCTTTGGTCTGAGTTGCAACACTTCGCCGTGGCGTGCAGTGATCTGCTCAACCTGACCCAGTACGATCATTTCCATTAACTCTTCCCAATCAACTTTCAGTTGCTGTTCTTCTTCTGCTGATGGAGACCAGATAAGTGGTGATCCTACTCGTCTATCTGCTAATGGGATCTCTCTTTCCCCTTCAACAGGGATCCAGAGTACACGTGACAGTTTATTGCGTACGTGACTGGTTTCCCAGGTCAACCCATGAACGCCGATCAAAGGAGCCACGCAGACAAAGGTTGTTTCGAGAGGTTTACCGGTATAACCAATTGGAATGGTCTTTAGTTCGATCCCCAGTTGTTCAAAATCCTGTTGAGGTTTACTTCCTGCAGTCGCACCCAAGTGCCATTCCAGCAGTTGACCAACCCATCCCTTATCGCGACGAAGATCCGGTGGAACATCTATGTTTGCTTCCTTTGCTAACTCCTCAAAGCTCATGCCTGCGATATCCGTGGCTCTGGCGAGTAACTCTTGTTCTGACTGTGGTTCTGGTTTCATGCTGTTTGGTGAAGATCGAGTGAGTGGGCTTATTGTAGCGAAATTGACTCAAATTACGACCTGCAACAAATGATCATAGCTGGCGATTTTATGGTTAAAAGATCATCGCATTGATAGTTATCCACAGGTGCTAGATCGAAATCGTGAATTTTTCATAGGTATGTATGAATTAACAGGGGTTTATGATGATAAATTCCCTTGAGTTTTTCCTCGATTAGTGACTTTACAACTTGTTGGTGTGGATAAATACCTTGCTGGTTGATCTTTAACCGATCTGATCGTGGTGATGAATTTGGTCAGTAATAATGGTGGGTATAGGTTTGTGGATCTTATTAAGTATATGTTTTAATTGATCTATTTATTTTGGTTATGATGTGTTTTTATGCTGAAATTCAATCGTTGTACGCTTATTGATCACTTTCTCATTGATTCTTCACATACTTATACACAGAAAAGGTGAATAAATGTGGGCTATGTCTCACAACGGTGTGAGTAACCCACGCTTTGGTTAAAAGTTATCCATTATGGCAGTGTGTAGTAATATTTTCTGCGTTAGTCACACTAGTAAGTTTGCTCATATTGGGGATATGTGGAAAAATCACTGTAATTAAGAATTTATTAGAGGTTGGCCAGTGATAGATGGCGACGGTTACCGCTTAAATGTGGGTATTGTAATCTGTAACAGCCATGGTCAGGTCTTCTGGGCAAAACGATACGGACAACACTCTTGGCAATTCCCCCAAGGAGGGATTGATGAAGGTGAAACCCCTGAACAAGCAATGTACAGGGAGTTATATGAAGAGGTTGGTCTTACTAAGAAAGACGTAAAAATTGTAGCGACGAGTCGTCATTGGCTTAGGTATAAGTTACCAAAGCGTCTGGTTCGCTGGGATTCAAAACCTGTTTGTATCGGCCAAAAACAGAAATGGTTTCTACTGCGCCTAGATTGCGATGAATCTAGGATCAATATGCAGCGCGGTAGTTCCCCTGAATTTGATGGTTGGCGTTGGGTAAGTTATTGGTATCCAGTCAGACAAGTGGTTTCTTTTAAGCGCGATGTTTATCGTCGAGCGATGAAAGAGTTTGCATCGATGGCAATGCCATTCAAAGAACGTAGAGTGAAAGGCAAGCGTAAACACCGAAGAGGATAGACATGCTTTCTCAACTAAGGGAGATAGTTGAACAAGTTTCTAAAGTGGATGAAGTTCATCAGGCTTTAGATATCTTAGTTAAACAAACATGCAGTGCGATGAGCACTGAGTGTTGCACTGTCTATTTAGCCAATGAAGAGATGCAGCGCTTAGAGTTAATGGCAACTCAAGGCCTGCGTTTCAAAGGTGATAAGATCCATATTCGCTTTAGTGAGGGCTTGGTAGGTCTGGTTAAGCGCAGCGCTGAGCCACTCAATATCGCTAAAGCGTCTGAACACCCTAACTTCAAATACTTTTCCGAGCTTGGTGAAGAGATTTACCAGAGCTTCCTTGGCACGCCAATTATTTACCGCAAGCAAGTGCTCGGTGTGTTGGTTGTCCAGCAAAAATCTCCTCGTTTATTTAATGAGATGGAAGAGTCATTCCTGGTGACTCTTGCAGCTCAGCTCGCGGTTATTATCGCCCATGCTCAGACTCAAGGTCATTGGCGCCTGGAGAAAAAGCAACAAGCTATCCGTGGAGTTCCTGCTTCCTCGGGGGTCGCAATTGGTGACTTCTGGTGGGATGACACTCAGCCTGACCTGACGAATGTTTATCCTGCATCTACCTTAGACGTCGAGCGCGAACAAGAGTGGTTGTTGTTAGCGATTGAAGAAGCGTTAAATGATTTCCGTCGTATGCGTAAGAAGCTCGACAGTGAAATTAACAAAGATGCACTGGCTATCTTTGATCTGTTTACCCACCTGCTGAATGACCCTATGTTGCGTAAAGATTTAAAGGCGCAGATTCAGAAAGGTGACCGGGCAGACTGGGCATTGCGTCAGGTTGTTGAGTCCTATTCGAACCGTTTCGCTCGTATGTCGGATGTTTATCTTCGTGAGCGGGCACAGGATATCCGTGAATTAGGGCAGCGCCTGCTGTTTTTCTTACACAACACCGCTCAAGACCATACAGTGATTGAAAAACCAGTGATTCTGGTTGTTAGAGAGTTAACGGCAACTCTGCTTGCTTCCATTCCGAAAGAGAAGCTGCTGGCGGTTATCTCTTTAGAAGGTGCGGCCAACTCTCACGCTGCGATTCTTTCTCGTGCTTTAGGCATTCCAGCCGTTATGGGCGCTAATCTTAATCCTAAGGCGATTAAGGGCAAGTTGGGTGTCGTCGATGGCTACAGCGGAAAAATCCTCATATCGCCCAACAAGCAGCTACTGCGTGAGTATCGTGGTTTAGCAAATCAGGAGCGCGAATTAGCTGACAAGGTTAACCAGCGTATTGAAGAGCCAGCTTTTACCAAAGATGGTCAACGGGTCGAAGTGATGCTCAATGCGGGATTGAGTGCCGACGCCAATATTGCCATCAACCAGGGGGTTGATGGGGTAGGGTTGTACCGAACGGAAATCTCCTTCTTATTGCAGCACCGCTTTCCATCTGAAGAAGAACAGACTCAGCAGTACCAAGCTGTGTTAAACAGTTACCCAGATAAACGCGTCGTGATGCGTACTCTGGA
Organism: Vibrio brasiliensis LMG 20546; assembly: GCF_000189255.1. GTDB lineage: Bacteria > Pseudomonadota > Gammaproteobacteria > Enterobacterales > Vibrionaceae > Vibrio > Vibrio brasiliensis. The sequence continues at coordinate 3,646 of NZ_AEVS01000047.1, forward strand.
TGTTGGTGGCGATAAAGCACTTCCGTACCTGCCAATCGAAGAAGATAACCCATTCTTAGGCTGGCGAGGTATTCGCTTTACCCTCGACCACCCAGATATCTTCCTGATGCAGATTCGTGCCATGATGCGTGCCAGTGCAGACCATCAGAATCTGAGTATCCTTTTGCCAATGGTTTCTGGAGCTCAGGAGCTTGATGATGCCATCGCTCTGATTGCGCGAGCCCATCAAGAGGTCGCCGAGTTAGATGAGCGTATTAGCATGCCGGAAATCGGTGTCATGATCGAAGTACCTTCGATGATCTATTTGCTGCCATTGATCGCCAGTAAAGTAGATTTTGTTTCGATTGGTACCAATGACTTGACCCAGTACTTACTGGCCGTTGACCGTAATAACTCGCGGGTTGCAGATGTGTATGAGTCAATGCACCCCTCAGTAATCATGGCTCTGCAGCATATCCATACCACCTGTGAGCAATTGAATTTACCTGTCTGTATCTGTGGTGAACTCGCTGGTGACCCAATAGGTGCATTACTCATGGTCGGCCTTGGTTACCGTAGCCTGAGTATGAACACCTCTAACGTCGCTAAAGTGAAATACTTATTGCGGCATACTGAAACCGAAGAGTTGCGACAATTAGCTGACAAAGCTCTGATGCAACCTTACGGACATAACATTTATACTATGATGCAGTCATTTTTCGAGGATAAAGGCTTCGCTGGCTTTATTCGTGCAGGCAACAAATAGGGTTCAATGTGTCGATAGAATTACTTATCTCTTTTATGGCCCTTGGTGCTGTTGTCGGTGTAATGGCTGGCTTACTTGGGATCGGTGGCGGTCTCATAGTCGTTCCGGCTTTGCTATTTATGTTGCCTGCTGCTGGCATTGAGGCGAGCATTAGCATGCACATTGCTCTTGCGACGTCACTGGCGACGATTATTGCCACATCAGGGTCATCAGCGCTTAATCACTTTAAGCTGGGCAATGTCGACATGTTTGTGGTTAAGTGGTTAATGCCCGGAGTGGTGGTCGGTGGCTTCTTAGGTGCAAATGTCGCTGAGTGGATCCCATCGCAACATTTGCCAAGAGTATTCGGCATTATTGTATTACTGCTGGCAATCCAGATGCTGTTCTCGATTCGCGGTAAGGCATCTAAGAGTATGCCGGGTACGGCGGCAACAATGGCTTATGGTACTGGGATTGGTGTCATCTCCAGTTTAGCTGGTATTGGCGGCGGTTCCCTTTCTGTGCCATTCCTCAACCGTCACGGTATCGAAATGCGTAAGGCTGTCGGTTCGTCATCGGTATGTGGTTGCCTGATTGCGGTGTCCGGAATGATTGGCTTTATTCTTCATGGTTATCAGGTCGATGCTTTACCCCCATATAGCGTGGGCTATGTTTACTTGCCTGCTTTGATAGCTATCGCATCCACCTCTATGCTGACCACTCGTATTGGTGCTAAGCTTGCCTCCTCATTGCCAACACCAACATTGAAAAAAATATTTGCACTGTTTTTAATGTTTGTTGCCGGAACTATGTTGCTGTAACACACTCTCATCTATACGTTTCGAAATTATCAGAATTTTACAAAGAGTATTAATCCTATGTCTCAGGGATATTTAACTTTTCCAAATATTGATCCGGTACTAGTCTCCATCGGTCCTCTTTCTATCCGATGGTACGGGTTAATGTATCTAGTCGGCTTTGCTTTTGCACTGTGGCTGGCAAATCGACGTGCAGACAAAGCAGACAGTGGCTGGACGCGTGAACAAGTTTCAGACTTACTGTTCGCAGGCTTTTTAGGTGTCGTTATTGGTGGTCGTGTCGGCTATGTGCTTTTCTACAACTTCGACCTGTTCCTTCAAGATCCACTTTACTTGTTTAAAGTCTGGACCGGAGGCATGTCCTTCCACGGTGGTCTGCTTGGTGTAATTAGTGCCATGTTCTGGTACGCCAAGAAAAATGGCCGTACCTTCTTTGGTGTTGCAGACTTCATCGCTCCACTGGTTCCATTCGGTTTAGGTATGGGGCGCTTGGGTAACTTTATGAACAGTGAACTGTGGGGTCGCGTCACTGATGTGCCATGGGCATTTGTCTTCCCTAATGGCGGTCCACTGCCACGCCACCCTTCTCAACTATATGAGATGGCGTTAGAAGGTATTGTGCTGTTCTTCATCTTAAACTGGTTTATCAAAAAGCCTCGCCCACTGGGTTCGGTATCAGGTTTGTTCCTTGCGGGTTACGGAACCTTCCGTTTCCTAGTAGAATACGTGCGCGAACCGGATGCTCACTTAGGTCTATTTGGTGGATTTATCTCTATGGGACAAATCCTGTCATTACCAATGGTGATCATCGGCATTTTGATGATGGTTTGGGCATACAAGCGCGGCCATTATAAAGACGAATTACCACAACAAGCGAAGTAAGGAATTGGTGTGAAACAGTATTTAGATCTCTGTCAGCGTATCGTTGACCAAGGCGAGTGGGTTGAAAACGAACGTACTGGCAAGCGTTGCCTGACAGTTATCAATGCGGATCTAACGTACGACGTGGCAAACAACCAGTTTCCGTTAGTGACAACACGAAAAAGTTTTTGGAAAGCTGCTGTAGCTGAGTTGCTGGGATATATTCGTGGTTACGATAATGCGGAAGACTTCCGTAACCTTGGTACCAAAACCTGGGACGCGAATGCTAACCAGAACGAGGCTTGGCTAAACAATCCATACCGTAAAGGCGAAGACGACATGGGGCGCGTATACGGCGTTCAGGGACGTGCTTGGGCTAAGCCGGATGGTGGTCATATCGACCAGCTTCGTAAGATTGTTGACGACCTGACACGCGGTGTCGATGACCGTGGTGAAATCCTTAACTTCTACAACCCTGGTGAGTTTCACATGGGCTGTTTACGCCCTTGTATGTACAGCCATCACTTCTCATTGCTGGGTGATACTTTATATCTCAACAGCACACAGCGCTCTTGTGATGTACCGCTAGGTCTGAACTTTAATATGGTTCAGGTATATGTCTTCTTAGCGATCATGGCTCAAATTACTGGTAAGAAAGCAGGGCAGGCATACCACAAGATTGTTAATGCTCATATCTACGAAGATCAACTAGAGCTAATGCGTGATGTGCAGCTTAAACGTGAGCCGCTTAAGGCACCAACCTTTCACATTAACCCTGAGATTAAGTCACTAGAAGACCTGGAAACTTGGGTAACTCTGGATGACTTCTGGGTTGAAGGGTATGAACACCACGATGCGATTAAGTATCCGTTTTCGGTTTAACAAGACGCTATGAATTACAAAACCGCCCATCAGGGCGGTTTTTTTGTAACTTAAACGGGGAGGGTTTAGGGCGCTTCGCTTAGAGATCGGACTTCGTCCTGCGAGAATTTAGAACGGGCTTCGCCCTTCGAGAGGCGGGGAGTAAGTTGATATAACCTTAGTGGTAAAGGTGTTGACATAACTAGTCCTTGATAAGTCATAATTTTCTCGATTCTCGATTCTCGATTCTCGATTCTCGATTCTCGATTCTCGATTCTCGATTCTCGATTCTCAAACAAAAAAGCCCGCAACCTAAGTTGCGGGCTTTGCAAAAGCGATGGTATTTAATATTAAGCAGTAAGTGCCAGGATTGAACCAGGTAGTACTACGAATACCGCTAGTAGGTAACCTGCTACAACTGCTTTGTTCTTCACTGCCATGTCAGAGATGAAGTCAGCACCTTTAACTGGAATTTCACGTAGGAACGGGATGCCGTAGATGAATACCGTTGCCATGATGTTGAACACCAGGTGAACCAGAGCAATCTGAAGGGCGAATACTGCAAACTCACCTGAAACTGCTGTTGCTGCTAGTAGAGCTGTAATACATGTACCGATGTTAGCACCTAGAGTGAATGGGTAAACATCACGTACTTTAAGTACACCAGAACCTACAAGTGGAACCATAAGACTTGTTGTTGTCGATGAAGACTGTACCAGTACAGTAACTACTGAACCCGACATGATACCGTGGATAGGGCCACGACCAATTGCGTTCTTCAGGATTTCACGAGCACGGCCAACCATTAGGCTCTTCATTAGTTTACCCATCACAGTGATTGCTACGAAGATTGTTGCAATACCAAGTACGATAAGTAGTACACCACCCATAGTGTCGCCGAACGTGCCTAGAGGCTCTTTGATCGCGCTAACAACTGGTTTAGTGATTGGTTTAATGAAGTTAAGACCTTTGATGCTCATATCGCCCGTTGCCAGGAACGGTGATACTAACCAATGTGAAATCTTATCAAGAATACCAAACATCATTTCTAGAGGCAGGAAGATTGCAACCGCTAGTAGGTTGAAGAAGTCGTGAATAGTCGCACTTGCGAATGCGCGCTTAAACTCTTCTTTGCAACGAACGTGTCCTAAAGAAACTAGTGTGTTTGTTACTGTTGTACCGATGTTTGCACCCATCACCATTGGGATAGCTGTTTCCACCGGAAGACCGCCGGCCACCAGGCCCACGATAATTGAAGTTACTGTACTTGAAGATTGGATAAGTGCTGTTGCGACTAGACCGATCATCAAACCTGCTACTGGGTGAGATGCAAATTCAAATAGTACTTTAGCTTGATCGCCAGTTGCCCATTTGAAACCACTGCCTACCATAGATACCGCTAGAAGTAGCAGATACAACATGAATGCCAAGTTAGCCCAGCGCAACCAGCGAGTAGTGCTCGAAATAGGCGCCGCTGTAGTAGTAGCTTGGTTCATAATCATTTTCTCCGTGGACCGTTAATGTCTTTGTTTTGGTCTGTTGTTGAAACTGAGGCTGATGGTAGAGCGGAAATATTTCAGTAATATTACAGTTGTGTGTAATGGCATTTTTTTTCTCTCAAGTAGCGAAATTTAACTGTATTTTGAACTTTACAGGTTATTTAAGTTACTGATTTTATTTTGTTTTTGGTCTTTATTTTGGGTAGTTTGTCAATGTGATAAAAATCAAAAAAAATGCAGAAAAAAAACGCTTAGTGATACATTTATTACAGTCAATTGTAATAATTGAATTTAAGAGTTCGGTAAAACGCACAAGAAATCTTTAATTGGTAAGTTTTTCGAATTATTGTTGTCATGCTTAGCTTTTGTTATAACCCTATCGATTAGATAAAAGAGAGTCATCGCGATGTCGCATTTGAATTACAACCACCTCTATTACTTCTGGATGGTTTGCAAGCAAGGGTCTGTCACCAAAGCTGCTGACGCTTTGTTTCTAACCCCACAGACTGTAACCGGGCAGATCAAAGCTCTTGAAGAGCGAATGGACGGTAAATTAACCAAGCGAAATGGTCGCAGTATAGAACCGACTGAGCTTGGTCAATTGGTTTTTAAGTATGCCGACCGAATGTTTGGCTTAAGTTATGAGATGCTCGATATCGTTAACTACAGTCAGCGTTCAAATATTCTTTTTGATGTTGGTGTCGCGGATGCTCTCTCTAAGCGACTGGTTAGCAAAATCTTGCTCACTACCGTTCCTGACGACAATAGCATCCACCTGCGTTGTTTTGAGTCGACTCACGAAATGCTACTGGAGCAGCTTTCGCAGCATAAACTGGACATGATTCTTTCAGATTGTCCGGTTGATTCAAGCCAGAGTCCTGGCCTTTATAGTAAGAAGCTTGGTGAATGTAATATGAGTTTCTTTTGTTCAGGGAACCTGGACAGTGCCAGCTTTCCAGCAGTATTAGAGCAGCGCAAACTGTTGATTCCGGGTAGTCGAACAGCGATGGGACGTAAAGTACTTCAATGGTTTGATCGCCAAGGACTACAACCAAATATTCTCGGTGAGTTCGATGATGTCGCGTTAATGAAGGCATTTGCTCGTTATCATCATGATGTAATTTTTCTGGCGCCATCTATCTATGTTACGGAAGTAGAAAGTGACTTACCGCTTCAGTTAATCGGTCATATTGATGAGCTAAAAGAAGAGTATTATGTGATATTCGCTGAAAGGATGATTCAGCATCCTGCAGTGAAGAATGTTTGTGATGTAGATTTTACTAGTTTATTCAATTAAACCAGATGCTTATTGTAACCAAATGGATTATTTGCTCCATTTGAATTACTATGCGAAACGATTCACTCAACTATAATTACTCTTCGTGTGAATCTAGTCAGTGCAGAAAAGTTAGAGATTTCTGTAAGGCTGAAATATTTGTCAAAGTTATGCTTGTATCAAGAGGTCAGAGGTGATGGATTTACAAGAGATGGAAAAAAACTCTGCAAAAGCAGTGGTGCTACTCAAGGCGATGGCGAATGAACGACGTCTTCAGATTTTGTGCCTACTGCATAACCAAGAGTTATCAGTGGGTGAATTGTGCTGCAAACTAGAGTTGAGCCAGTCGGCCTTATCTCAACACTTAGCTTGGCTGAGAAGAGATGGGTTAGTTCACACGCGTAAAGAAGCGCAAACAGTGTACTACACGTTAAGTAGTGAAGAGGTTAAATTAATGATTCAACTACTTCATGAACTGTATTGTGAGAAGGAAACTGAGGCTGCACTGTAGTCCGGCAACTGAATTAGATAAATGCGAGATATAAAAAAACCGGCCAAGGCCGGTTTTTCTTTTCACTGAGTAATCAGAGTTCTATTAAAGAGCTTTGATTGCAGCAGCGAAACGAGACTTATGACGTGCAGCTTTATTCTTGTGAATAAGGCCTTTAGTCGCCATGCGGTCTAGGATTGGTGTAACTGCAGCAAATGCTTCAGTTGCAGCAGCTTTGTCGCCTGCTTCGATAGCAGCAACAGTTTTCTTCATGTAAGTACGCATCATTGAGCGACGGCTAGCGTTGTGCTGACGACGTTTCTCAGCCTGGATAGCGCGCTTCTTAGCAGATTTACTATTTGCCAAGGGTCTAACTCCCAAAAACTTAGTTCAGTGACATTTTAAGGGCGAGGAATATCCCCTATTTGCGCTTAAATGTCAAATAATTTGTGCAAAAACCAATCGAGCCAAACAAATTTTGGATTGAAAGGTCTTCACGGTTAAGATGGCGGGGATTCTAACAGTATTTTTTTTCAATGCTAATACTAATCTGCTCTGGTTATGACATTCCTAGTGTAAAGTAGAGCGAAATTTTTGATTCCCGAGGTAATTGTGAGTAAACGCCTACTCAAGTCAGGCATGATAGTCAGTGCCATGACCTTAATTTCTCGCGTGCTAGGTTTAGTGCGAGATGTTGTTGTAGCCAACCTTATGGGGGCTGGGGCAAGTGCTGATGTGTTCTTCTTTGCCAATAAAATTCCCAATTTTCTCAGGCGTTTATTTGCTGAAGGTGCATTCTCGCAAGCCTTCGTCCCTGTTCTGACTGAGTATCATGCAGCTGGCGATATGGATAAAACCCGTCAGTTAATTGCCAGAGCCGCGGGTACGTTAGGGGTTATTGTCTCTATAGTGACACTGCTAGGTGTCTTAGGCTCGGGAGTCGTCACCGCATTATTTGGTTTTGGTTGGTTTCTTGATTGGATGAATGGTGGCCCCTCGGCAGAAAAGTTTGTTCTGGCCAGCCTGATGCTGAAAATTACCTTCCCATATTTATGGTTCATCACTTTTGTCGCTCTTTCTGGGGCAATACTCAACACCATGGGGAAATTTGCCGTTTCTTCATTTACCCCAGTGTTCCTCAACGTGATGATCATTTTATCGGCCTGGTTTATTGCTCCTCAGCTAGCTCAACCAGAAATTGGTTTAGCGATTGGTGTTTTCCTTGGCGGTTTGGTTCAGTTTCTATTTCAGCTTCCTTTCTTGATCAAAGCGGGAGTGATGGTGAAACCAAAGTGGGGATGGCGTGACCCGGGGGTAGTTAAAATCCGTACTTTGATGATTCCGGCTCTGTTCGGTGTGTCTGTGAGTCAGATTAACCTGCTATTCGACACCTTTATTGCCAGTTTTCTGCAAACCGGCTCAATCAGTTGGCTTTATTACTCAGATCGTTTACTAGAGTTCCCACTTGGTTTATTCGGCATTGCTATAGCTACCGTTATTCTTCCAGCGTTATCACGCAAACACGTTGATGCCCATAGCGAGGGTTTTGCCCAGACAATGGACTGGGGTGTACGCATGGTGACTTTGCTTGGTATTCCAGCGATGTTGGGGCTGATGGTATTAGCAAAACCTATGTTGATGGTTCTGTTTATGCGCGGTGAGTTTACTCCTCAAGACGTTCAGTTTGCTTCAATGTCCTTAGTGGCTTATGCCTCGGGTTTGCTCAACTTTATGCTGATCAAGGTATTAGCGCCTGGCTATTATTCGCGTCAGGATACTAAGACGCCCGTTAAGTACGGCATTATTGCTATGGTGACTAACATGGTTTTCAACGCTATCTTTGCCTGGTTCTATGGCTATGTTGGCCTGGCTATTGCGACAGCCTTGTCTGCATTTGTGAACATGTCTCTTCTATATAGAGGTTTGCATAAAGCGGGCGTTTACCGATTGACGCGTAAAACGCTGTTGTTTGTAGGCAAACTCATCATTGCTGGTGGCTTAATGGTTGCTGCGATCGTGTGGAAACTAGAAGAGATGGCTGTTTGGTTAAGCTGGAGCTTATCTGAGCGAGTGATGTGGTTGACGATGCTGATTGGTTTAGGTGCAGTGGTTTATCTGGTGACGCTTGTCATTATGGGTGTGCGCTTAAAAGACTTAAAAGCAGCGACAGAGCAAGCCTGATTAGTATATAATCCGTCAGTTTCACGCAATGTTTACTCTTTTTAAGAGCGTTTATACAAAATAGATAGGTTTTTAGCAGTCCCCAATGGAATTGATTCGAGGTATTCACAATATCAAACCACACCATCAAGGGTGTGTATTGACGATCGGAAACTTCGATGGTGTTCATCTTGGACATCAGGAAGTGTTACGGCAAGTGTCTGAACAGGCAAAGGAATTAGGTTTACCTTCGACGGTTATGACGTTCGACCCTCAGCCATTGGAACTGTTTGCTAAAGACAAAGCGCCCGCGCGGCTGACACGCTTAAGAGATAAGTTTGTCCAACTGAGCAAATTAAATATTGAAAGGCTACTGTGCGTAAACTTTAACCATAAGTTTGCCAATCAAACACCAGAGGCATTTATTAGTGACTTGTTGGTAGAGCGATTGGGTGTTAAGTTTCTCGTCGTAGGCGATGATTTCTGCTTTGGTCAAAACCGAAAAGGGAACTTTGCAATGCTACAGGAAGCCGGAAAAAAGTACGGTTTTGAGGTAGTAAGTACTCAAAGTTTCCGCTTAGCGAAATTACGTGTGAGTAGCACGGCAATTCGTCAGGCATTAGCGCAAGATAAGCTTGATGCTGCTGCGGAAATGCTAGGGCGCAATTATAGTATTAGTGGCCGGGTTTCTCATGGTCGTAAATTGGGTAGAACCATAGGTTTCCCGACGGCAAATATCCCGCTAAAACGTTGCGTGTCTCCAGTATCAGGTGTTTATACCGTCGAGGCATTAGGTCTTGGTGATGAGCCTGTTGGAGGCGTGGCAAACATTGGTAACAGACCGACTGTTAACGGTGTCCGCCAGCAATTAGAAGTACATTTATTTGACTTTAAAGCCAATTTATATGGCAAGCAGTTGGAAATCGTACTTTTAGATAAGATTCGAGATGAACACAAATTTGAGTCATTCGAAGCTTTAAAACAACAAATTGAATTGGATGCTGAAGCAGCAAGGGTGTGGCTGCGTCAGCGTAAAGACCAAGCGGTTTAGTTCGCTGCTTGGCATAATGTCTAACTGTCACCCAACACAACGGAATTAAGAATCGATGAGTGAGTATAAAGATACCCTGAACCTTCCTGAAACAGGGTTTCCGATGCGCGGCAATCTGGCCAATCGTGAGCCAGAAATGCTTAAACGTTGGTATCAAGAAGATCTTTACGGTGAAATCCGTAAAGCGAAGAAAGGCAAAAAATCTTTCGTTCTACATGATGGTCCTCCATACGCTAACGGTGACATTCATATTGGTCACGCGCTAAACAAGATTCTTAAAGACATTATTATTAAATCCAAAACACTTTCTGGTTTTGATGCTCCGTACATTCCTGGTTGGGACTGTCACGGCCTACCAATTGAACTAATGGTAGAAAAGAAAAAAGGCAAACCAGGCCAAAAAATCTCTGCGGCAGAGTTCCGCGAAGAGTGTCGTAAATACGCGGCAGGTCAGGTAGAAGGTCAAAAAGAGAGCTTCAAACGTCTGGGTATCATGGGTGAGTGGGATAAGCCATACCGCACTATGGATTTTGCTACAGAAGCAAACATTATCCGTGCACTAGGCAAGATCGCAGACAATGGTCACCTGCTAAAAGGTTTCAAACCAGTTCACTGGTGTACTGACTGTGGTTCAGCACTTGCTGAAGCGGAAGTTGAGTACAAAGACAAAGTATCACCATCTATCGATGTTCGCTTTAAAGCAGCTGATGCTGAAGCGCTGCTGGCTAAGTTTGATCTTAATGAAGGTCACGAAGGCGAAGGTGATATCTCTATCGTAATCTGGACAACCACGCCATGGACTCTGCCTGCTAACCGTGCAGTCTGTCTACGTGATGATCTAGAGTACGTACTTATCCAGGTAGAGGGTGAGTCTAAAGAGCGTATTATCGTTGCTTCTGAGCTGGCGAAAGACGTAATGGATCGCGCGGGTATCGAGCACTTCCATAACCTTGGTTTTGCTAAAGGTAGCGATCTTGAGCTAACTCAGTTCAACCACCCGTTCTATGACTTTACTGTTCCTGCGATCCTGGGTGATCACGTTACGACTGATTCTGGTACCGGTGTTGTTCACACAGCTCCAGGACACGGTCAGGAAGACTTTGCAGTAGGTAACAAGTACAACCTGGAAGTTGCTAACCCAGTAGGTTCAAACGGTGTTTACCTTCCTGATACAGAGCTATTTGCTGGCCAGCACGTATTTAAAGCGAACGATGCAGTTGTTGAAACGCTGAAAGAGAAAGGCGCTCTGCTACATCACCACGCTTACGAGCACAGCTACCCACACTGTTGGCGCCATAAAACTCCAATCATCTTCCGTGCAACTCCTCAATGGTTCGTATCTATGGACCAGGCTGGCCTACGTGCAAAAGCACTAGAGTCAATCAAAAACGTTGAGTGGATGCCTGAGTGGGGTCAAAGCCGTATCGAAGGTATGATTGAAGGTCGTCCTGAGTGGTGTATCTCTCGTCAACGTACTTGGGGTGTGCCAATTGCTCTATTCGTTCACAAAGAGACTGCAGAGCTTCACCCGAACACAATCGAACTTGTTGAGAAAGTCGCTCAGCTAGTTGAAGAAAAAGGCATTCAGGCTTGGTGGGATCTTGAAATTGCAGATCTACTAGGCGAAGAAGCTGACAAGTACGAGAAAGTGCTAGATACACTAGACGTATGGTTCGATTCAGGTGTTACACACTACTCAGTGGTTGACGCACGTGAAGAGTACAACGGTAACAGTGCTGATCTTTACCTGGAAGGTTCTGACCAACACCGTGGCTGGTTCCAGTCTTCACTGATTTCATCTATTGCGATGAAAGATGAAGCACCATACAAGCAAGTTCTGACGCATGGTTTCGTCGTTGATGGCCATGGCCGTAAGATGTCTAAATCTATCGGTAACGTCGTTGCTCCAAAAGATGTAACGAATAAGCTAGGTGCAGATATTCTGCGTCTATGGGTAGCATCTACCGACTACACAGGCGAAGTTGCAGTATCTGATGAGATCCTGAAGCGTTCTGCTGATGCGTACCGTCGTATTCGTAATACGGCACGTTTCTTCCTGGCTAACCTAAGCGGCTTTAACCCTGCAACAGATATCGTTCCTGCAGAGGAAATGGTTGCTCTGGACCGTTGGGCTGTAGGTCGTGCACTAGCTGCTCAAGAAGAGATTGTTAAAGCGTACGGTGAGTACAACACTCACGCGGTAACTCAGCGTCTAATGCAGTTCTGTTCAATTGAAATGGGCTCATTCTACCTAGACGTAATCAAAGATCGTCAGTACACAGCGAAACGTGGTGGCCACGCGCAACGCAGCTGTCAGACCGCGCTTTACTACATCGTAGAAGCTCTGGTTCGTTGGATGGCTCCAATCATGTCATTCACTGCAGATGAAATCTGGAACGAGATGCCAGGCGAACGCGATAAGTTTGTTTTCACTGGTGAGTGGTTCGATGGTCTGTTCGGTCTTGCTGAAGGCGAAGAGATGAGCAACGAATTCTGGGCTGAAATCCAGGCTGTTCGTGGCGGTGTTAACAAGCTGCTAGAAGATGCTCGTAAAGACAAGACAATCGGTGGTTCACTACAAGCAGAAGTGACGCTTTACGCAGACGACGCGCTAGTGGCTAAATTAAGCAAGCTAGAAGATGAGCTACGTTTCGCACTACTTACTTCAGCGGCTGTTGTTAAGCCTCTAAGCGAGAAGTCTGACACAGCACAAGCGACGGATGTAGAAGGTCTGTTTGTTGAAGTGAAAGCGACCGAGAACGAGAAGTGTGACCGTTGTTGGCACCATACACCTGACGTTGGCACTATCGCGGGTCATGAGAAGATCTGTGGTCGTTGTGTATCAAACGTCGATGGTGAAGGCGAAGTGCGTAAATTTGCGTAACTCGTGTTAGCTTTTTGAACTTTTTTGTAATTCGATAGCCCCAGTATCAACTGGGGTTATTTTTAGGATAAAAGATGTCAAATATTCCATTAAAGCAATCAGGTGTACGTTGGCTGTGGCTAGCGGTGGTTATCTTCCTTGCGGATATCGGTATTAAGCTATTCGTGATGGATAACATGGGTTATGGCTGGGCGAATCGAATAGAGGTATTACCTTTCTTCAATTTTCTTTATGTTCATAACTATGGAGCAGCGTTTAGTTTCTTAAGTGATCAAGCTGGCTGGCAACGCTGGTTATTTACCGGTATTGCATTTGCCGTAACGGGCATGCTGACGTATTGGATGAGTAAACTTCCAGCTGCGGAAAAGTGGAATAACATTGCGTATGCAATGATCATTGGTGGTGCGGTTGGTAACGTTTTCGACCGTGTTGTTCATGGCTTTGTGGTTGATTACCTCGACTTCTACTGGGGTAACTATCATTGGCCAGCATTCAATCTGGCTGACACTACCATCTGCATCGGTGCCGCGATGATTATCCTGGATGGCTTTCGTAACAAAGAAGACGCTAAAGCCTAATTCGTGATATATCGAATAACCCTAAGCGCTGTCGGTTGATTACGACGGCGCTTTTTAGTATACCCGTCTTGATTGATCCGCTGTGCTAAATTTGGCAGTGAGATAGCTATTAAAACAATAATGACACCAAGGAAGCAGTAACGTGACTACAATTGCCCAAGATTCAGCAGTAACTCTGCACTTTACGATTAAAATGAAAGACGGCTCTGTTGCAGACAGTACCCACAATATGGGCAAACCAGCCAAGCTTGTTATTGGTGACGGCAGTCTGAGTGATAACTTTGAGCAGTGCTTAATCGGCCTTAATGCTGGTGAGCAAAAAGCGATCGAACTTAAAGCTCAGGATGCGTTTGGTATGCCAAATCCAGACAATATTCACCATATGGACCGCACTAAGTTTGTGGGTGATGCAGAAGTTGAAGTCGGTACGATTATGGCTTTCTCAGGCCCTGATGGAATGGAAATTCCGGGAATTATTACTGAGATTGCTGGTGATTCAGTGACCGTCGACTTTAACCATCCTCTTGCTGGGCAGGATGTGACTTTTGAAGTTGAGATTTTGTCAGTAGAATAACCGCCCAAAGAAGAAAACGACGCCATGAGCAATGACATGAAAATTCTATTAGCCAACCCTCGCGGTTTTTGTGCCGGTGTAGATCGAGCGATCAGTATCGTAGAGCGTGCACTAGAACTGTACCAGCCACCAATTTATGTGCGCCACGAAGTGGTTCACAACCGTTTTGTCGTGGAAGGCCTAAAACAGCGCGGTGCGATCTTTGTTGAAGAGCTGCATGAAGTGCCAGACGACAATATCGTTATTTTCTCTGCTCATGGGGTCTCTCAGGCTGTGCGTAAAGAAGCGAAAGAGCGTGATCTTACGGTTTTCGATGCGACTTGCCCGTTGGTGACTAAAGTGCATATGGAAGTTGCTCGTGCGAGCCGCAAACATATGGAAGTGGTGTTGATTGGTCACGCGGGTCATCCTGAAGTTGAAGGTACCATGGGTCAGTACGCCAGTGACAAAGGCGGCATGTACCTGGTTGAGACGCCTGCTGATGTTGTCGCGCTTAAAGAGAAGGTGCGTGATCCAAGCCATTTGCATTATGTTAGCCAGACGACGCTTTCAGTAGACGAAACGGCTGATGTGATTGAAGAGCTACGTCGCGTATTCCCTGATATTCAGGGGCCTCGCAAAGATGATATTTGTTACGCGACTCAAAACCGTCAGGACGCAGTGCGTGAGATGGCGACAGACGTAGATGTTGTGATTGTTGTGGGTTCTAAGAACTCCTCTAACTCTACTCGTCTTAAAGAGTTGGCAGAAAAACTCGGTACGCCAGGCTATCTGACAGACTGTGCTGAAGATATCAAACCTGAATGGTTTGAAGGCAAGGTGAAAGTGGGTGTGACTGCTGGTGCTTCTGCCCCTGAAGAGTTGGTAAACAAAATCTTAGAACGAATTAAACAACTGGTTGGTACTCGTTCAGTAGAAGAAATTCAGGGACGCGAAGAGAACATGTTCTTCGAAGTGCCGAAAGAGTTGCAGATCAAGCAAGTCGATTAATCAATTATGATTACAGAAAACCAGCGTTTATCGCTGGTTTTTTTGTTTTGTTATCTAACTAAAAAGGCTCCCGAAGGAGCCTTGTCAAAGTAGCTTATAACTCGTTTATGCTGTTTCAGTAACCGCTTGTGGTTTCTCTTCGTCAGCAAGGTCAGTCTCACCTTTACCTTTAGAAGTCTTAATCACGTAACCTGCCGCAGCAAGCGCGAATAGAATACCTGAAATGGTTGAGATCTGGATTGGTAGACCGAAACCTAGCGTGCTGTTGTTCAGGATGAAAGTGACACACACAGTCGTCATAAACATCGCTGGAATAGTGGTAATCCAGTGTAGCTTGTTGTGACGAAGCAGGTAAGCCGACGCTGTCCAAAGCATCATTACAGCTGTTGATTGGTTAGCGAAGCCGAAGTAGCGCCAGATGATGCCAAAGTCTACCTGAGTGAGTACGCCACCGATAATGAATAGTGGTACTGCCATTAGCAGGCGGTTGCGTAGGGTTTTCTGTTCCATGTTGAAGTATTCAGCAAGGATAAGGCGGCTAGAGCGGAATGCCGTATCACCAGAAGTGATAGGCAGGATAACCACACCAAGGAAAGCAATAACACCACCAAATACACCCAGTAGGCCGAATGAAGCGCTGTATACTACGTTACCTGGACCACCGTTCTTAACCGCTTCAGAAAGTGATTCCAGAGAGCCGAAGAATGATAGTGCGATAGCACACCAGATCAGAGCGATGATACCTTCACCGATCATTGCTCCATAGAACACGAAGCGGCCATTCTTTTCATTTTCCATACAACGCGCCATTAGTGGTGACTGAGTCGCGTGGAAACCTGAAATTGCACCACATGCAATCGTGATGAATAGAGCAGGCCATAGTGGCATGTCGTTAGGGTTTAGGTTAGTCAGCATGTCGCTAACTTGGAAGTCACCCATTACTGTGTGTTCGCTTGAGAAGGCAACCGCTGTCATCAGGCCAACAGACATGAAGATCAGTAGTGCGCCAAACAGTGGGTAGAAGCGACCAATGATTTTATCGACCGGAACAATCGTTGCGATGATGTAGTAAGCGAAAATGGCAACAACCATAGTTGTCATGCTAACGTTCAGGCTAGTCTGATCATTAATCAGGTTAGTGATCATTCCTGCTGGAGCCGAAACGAATACTACGCCTACAAGAAGCAACAGAACAATGGCAAAGATGTTCATAAAGTGTTTTGCGCCATTGCCCAGGTAGCGACCTGTGATGGTTGGAACTGAAGCGCCACCGTTACGTACTGAAAGCATACCTGAGAAGTAGTCATGTACAGCACCAGCAAAGATACAGCCGATAACGATCCATAGCATTGCTGCCGGGCCGTAAAGAGCACCCATAATCGGACCAAAGATTGGACCTACGCCAGCAATATTAAGTAGTTGAACCAGGTAAACTTTCTTAGTCGACATTGGTACGTAATCGACACCATCTTGCTTGGTATGCGCAGGTGTTTGACGTTTTTCGTTAATACCAAAGATTTTCTCGACGAAAGCTCCGTAAAGAAAGTAGCCACCTATCAGGGCAGCAACACAGGTTAGAAACCACAACATAGCACTTGTTCCTTAGTGAAATTAAATAGGGTCTGTTGACCTTTTGAGCTGATTTTTGCAGCAGTTTGTGGGTTCTTTATTCAAGGCAGAGGCTTTGAAATGTATTGCTCTACCTGATAAAGCCTATAACGCAGAAGAAAGGAGCCACAAACGCTGCCCAAAGGGTTCGGCTGAAAGCGCTTTACTCTTTGTTGAGAGGTATCTTGCTTAGGATGACTAGGCTACGAACCTCTCGCCGCGACTAAAGCGCTTTCATCACGAACAAAATTTAACCGCAAAAGATCAACAGACCCTAAGCTCACCATGCATACTAAGTGTTTCCCCTGCAATCATCAGTCGCTTCTTCAGTGAGTGGTCGTATAGCAAAATGAGTGGTTTGCTCAGCGACTAAGTGGTTTTTTCAATCCGTGAGTGGCAATTGTTGAAGTTTAGTGGTTTGATTAGTAGTAGAAGATAAAGACAAGGAAAAACAATGAGAAAGATAATTGTCATGGCTATGTTGTCCGTTTTGGCTGCGTGTGCGAGCAGCCCAGAGCAACTCGCTAAACAGGGAGACTGGTATCAGATTGGTTATCAGGATGGTGTCAGCGGTCACACTCAGCGTTCATATAAAGAGTTGACCAACTTAGGTGCAGTGAAACAGGCTGATTACGAACTGGGTTATACCGAAGGTGTCTCTGAATATTGTAATCCAGATTTTGCCTACCAAATTGGTTTGTCAGGTCAGTATTACGAAGGTGTATGTGAAGGTACCGAAGGGGCACAAAAATTTCGCATGGAGTGGCAGCGCGGCTGGAGCGAACATCAGAACTAACCCTGCTGCAGTAAGAGATGCTTAGGGGGAGCAGAACGATTCGCTCCCCCGCTAACTTCTCAGTTAATCATTTTGATGGTGTTGTACCGCTTTACGTAAGAAGCCATCTTGCTTATCAAGTTTACTCTTGGCTTCAGCGACATCCATCCCGGTCAATATCATCAGAATAGCCAGTTTCACGTCATAGTCGGTCTGCTCTAAGGTCGCAGTAGCCTCGCTCTTATCACAGTCAGTAGCTTGCATCACAATGCGTGCTGCCCGGGCAACCAGTTTCTTGTTCGTCGCTTTCACATCCACCATCAGGTTCTGGTAACTCTTACCCAAGCGAATCATAGAGGCGGTAGTTAACATGTTGAGAACCAGCTTCTGCGCCGTACCAGACTTGAGGCGGGTTGAGCCAGTTAACGCTTCAGGACCGACAATCGGACTAATCGCTATCTGAGCAATATCAGCAATCGGCGAGTCAGGGTTGCACGAGAGTGCCACTGTCGTTGCGCCAATGTCGTTTGCGTACTCAAGGGCGCCAATGACATAAGGCGTTCTGCCACTCGCGGCTATGCCGACCACGACATCATTTTCGTCGAAGTTAATCGATTTGAGATCTTCCACGCCTAAAGTCAGTGAGTCTTCCGCCCCCTCCTTGGCTTTCAGGATTGCTTCTGGACCACCGGCAATCAGACCAATGACCATCTGATCTGAGACACCAAACGTCGGAGGACATTCTGATGCGTCCAGAACTCCGAGTCGACCGCTGGTACCTGCACCCATGTAGATCAGTCGTCCACCAACCTTAAACGCTGCCGTGATCTTATCGACAGCCAGAGCAATTTCAGGCAAAACCTTTTCAACGGCTAACGGAACTTGTTGATCCTGTTGATTGATTCGCTTGACGATTTCACTAGAAGGCAGCAGGTCGATATCCATGGTTTCCGGATTACGTCCTTCAGAAACTAAATGTGAAAGGGCAGCGATAAGCGCATCATTAGTCATAGTGGTCCTCATTTATCAGCAAAGTACATCACACCGAGGGAAGCCAGTTTTGAGGCCCCGGTGACTTCAGGCAAATTGCTTGGCTGATTGTGAATGCGGCGATAGGCGAGCCAAGCAAAGGCCATCGCTTCCATATTATTGCTGTCGACACCTTTATCATCGGTTGGCATTACCTGCCATTCTGGCAGCAGCTCCGCCAGGCGTTGCATTAGTAACGGATTATGAGCTCCGCCACCACAGGTAAGTAGCTCGGGATTGTCACCCAATTTGAACTTACTTACTTCATTAGCGATGGTTTGTGCAGTGTATTCACACAGAGTTCTCTGCACGTCAGCGACAGAGGTGCTGTAACGGCTGACAATGCTCTCTAACCAAGGGAGGTTAAACAGTTCACGTCCGGTACTTTTCGGTGCAGAGAGAGCCAGGTATGGCTCTTTTAGTAACTCGGACAGCAGAGCTTGGTCGATGTTCCCTTTACTGGCTAGTTGAGCATCTTTATCAAACGCTTTGCCCTCATGGAGATGACACCAGGCGTCCATCAACATATTGCCGGGGCCCGTATCATAGCCAATGACGGCTTGTTGCGGACGCAGCACTGATAGGTTGGCAATGCCGCCGATATTGAGTACCACAACCGTTGAGCCTTGCGATTGAAAGAGAGATTGGTGGAAAGCCGGGACTAACGGCGCCCCTTGTCCGCCTAAGGCAATATCTTTACGTCTGAAATCTGCGACCGTATCAATCTGTGTTAGGGCAGCAATAATATTG
Organism: Vibrio brasiliensis LMG 20546; assembly: GCF_000189255.1. GTDB lineage: Bacteria > Pseudomonadota > Gammaproteobacteria > Enterobacterales > Vibrionaceae > Vibrio > Vibrio brasiliensis. The sequence goes on from NZ_AEVS01000047.1 coordinate 22,574, forward strand.
GCGTCACCGAGCTGGATCGTGAATGGCGTTTGCCCCCCTGGCTGGTGGAATACGGTTTGACCATGATTACCAATGGCAGTGATATCTGACGCTTTATGGCCGCTCTTGTCTAACAGAGCATGAACGGCTTGTGCATAGAGCTTACCGAGCAGGTGATCAATCTGTCCGATTTCAGGCAAGCTGGTTTGTTGGCCGAGTGCCACATCTAAAATACGTTGCTTGAGTGAATCTGGAATTGGGTGATCATAGCTATCCAGCAAGCGCACTTGATTATTGTCGATTTCAACCAGAGCCGTGTCGATCCCATCGAGGCTGGTGCCTGACATAATGCCAATGTATAACTCTTTTGTGGTCATGCTCAATTTTCGCTAACAGTGAGGTTTATCCATTGTAAACCGAGAATAATCCTAATAACCTCGGTAGCATAGCGAAATTCGGCTAGATGTGGAGAAATTATGGGACCGTTATGGGTCGATGTAGCTGGTTGTGAACTAACTGCAGAAGATAAAGAAATACTAGAGCACCCAACCGTGGGTGGGGTGATTCTATTTTCACGAAACTACCATGATAGCGAGCAGCTACTGGCGCTTAACAAAGCCATTCGTCACGCTGCCAAACGACCATTCCTGATCGGCGTTGATCAAGAGGGTGGACGAGTACAGAGATTCAGGGAAGGCTTCTCCAGAATCCCGGCTGCACAGCGATATGCTCAGGTGCCTGACAGTGAAGCACTTGCCCAGCAAGGTGGCTGGTTGATGGCCGCAGAGTTGATCGCTCACGATATTGATCTCAGTTTTGCGCCTGTTTTAGATCAGGGCCATGAGTGTAAAGCGATTGGCGATCGTGCTTTTGGTGAAGACAAAGAGACTATCTTGCGTCATAGCCTCGCTTACATGAAAGGGATGAAAGCGGTCGGAATGGCGACAACGGGTAAACACTTTCCGGGCCATGGTGGAGTGATTGCAGACTCACATTTAGAGACCCCGTTTGATAATCGCGATAATATTTTCGAGCAGGATATGTCGATCTTTAAAGCGCAAATCGACGCTGGAGTCCTCGATGCCATGATGCCAGCTCATGTGGTTTTTCCCCACTATGATGACCAGCCTGCCAGTGGTTCTGAATACTGGCTGAAACAGGTACTGCGTCAGCAGTTAGGCTTTAAGGGCATCGTCTTTTCCGATGACTTAAATATGGAAGGGGCTGCCATTATGGGCGGACCAGCGGAGCGTTCACATCAAGCCTTAGTCGCGGGTTGTGACATGTTGTTGTTGTGTAATAACCGTCAAGGACAGGTTGAAGTACTTGATAACCTGCCGATTATGGAAACTCCTGAAGCGACTAGCCTGCTTAAAAAGCAGAGCTTTACTCTGTCAGAGCTGCAACGCAGTGAAGAGTGGCGACAAGCCTCAGAAGCGATGAAGCGCATTATCGAAGCCTAATGACTAAGAGCCGCAATAGCGGCTCTTTTTTGTTGATAATTTCAGGCTCAATGAAAGCCGAGCATCTCTTTGAGGGTTTTCAGGTAACGTCGACTAACGGGGAGTGGGTGGTCACTGACGGTGATGATCTCAGCCAGTCCATTTTCTAATAGTTTAATCTCTTTAATTGCGCTGATATTAACTAAGAACTGGCGATGGCAGCGAACGAGATTGGTTTTCTCTTCGAGTATTTTCAATGTTAGTTGCGACGTCGCTTTCTGTTCATGGGTTTGGACATGAACACCGCTGATATCACTGTAAGCAAACTCAACATCCTTGGTTGGAATGATAACGATACGATTCAGACCAATACAAGGCACCTGATCTAAGCAGGGAGGAGTGATAGCTGCGACCTGTTCCTTACTAATCTGTTGCGACTTGAGCAGTCGGTTTACCGTTTTTTCGAGCCTCTGGATATCGACCGGTTTAAGAAGATAATCGAACGCATTATCTTCAAATGCCTGAACAGCAAACTCATCATAGGCAGTGACGAAAACCACTTTCGGCATCGTTTCTGGATCAAGCATCGCCAAAAGTTCAATACCGGTAATTTGCGGCATTTGAATATCAAGAAATACCACGTCAGGCTTGAGTTGATTGATTTTCTTAAGTCCTTCTATGGCATTGCTGGCTTGTTCGATAACGTGTATATGCCCAGTTTCTTCTAATAACTCTGTGAGCTCTTCACGAGCAAAAAGTTCGTCATCTATGACTAATGCAGACAGCATAATGATCCCTTAGTGAGAGTGTTCGCTGGGAATGATAAAGCTCATTCTAGTAAGTTGTTCCGGTTCCACTTCAATTGTGAGAGCCGAAGCACGACCAAATTTATTAGTTAAACGTTTATCGACTATCTCCATGCCTAAGCCTGCGTGGTCCTCCGCCGGCGGTGTGTAGCTTCCAGCATTGTCTTCAACAACAATCCTGAACCCTGACTCTTCCACCTGACTATAGATTCGAACCATACCGCCCGCTAATAGATTGGAGATACCGTGCTTGATGGCATTCTCTACCAGTGGTTGCAGGGTGAAGGTTGGTACTTTACGGCTGAGCAGGCTTTCCTCGATATCAATGGTGACTTCAAGGCGATCGGTAAAGCGAGCCTTTTCGATGGTCAGGTAAGCGTTGACGTGGGCGAGTTCTTCTTTGAGCGTCACCGTATCTATATCTTGCTTTAGGTTACTGCGGAAAAAGTGCGACAGATGCTGAATCAACTCTCTGGCTTTAGTTGGATCTCGACGAATAACCGCACTAATGGTGTTGAGTGCGTTAAACAGAAAGTGCGGGTTGACCTGCGCATGCAAGAGCTTGATTTCAGCCTGCGAAAGTAGCGCTTGTTTCTGTTGATAGTCGCCGAACAAGATTTGGCTAGAGAGAAGCTGAGCGATACCTTCAGCCATTGACATATTAATGGTCGAAAATAGCTTGCGTTTCGGTTCATACAACTTGATGGTGCCAATCACCTTTTCACCGGCGCGAAGAGGAATAATCAGTGCAGATCCAAGCTTACAATCTGCTGAAAGGGAGCACTGATAAGGTTTTTCTTTGCCATCAAGGTAGATGATATCGTTTTGCTGAATTGCATCTAAGGTGCTTTGTGATGAAATTGGTGTGTCTGGCTTATGGTGATCATCACCAATCCCCACAAAAGCGAGAATCTTTTCGTCATCAGTGATTGAGACCGCGCCTACATTGGTTTCTTCGTAGATTATGCGCGCGATTTTTTCTGCGTTTTGGGTATTAAAGCCTGAGGCTAAGATCCCCACTGAACGTTCAGCAATATTAAGTGCCCGGCGGGAGAAGGTCGCAGAGTACTCTTCAAAAATTGTTTTTCTATCGTGAAGAATACTCATAAACAGAGCGGCACCAACGGAGTTGGCAATGATCATCGGAGCTGCAATAGCTGAAACCAGGCTATATGCCTGATCAAATGGTTTAGCAACGATCAGAATGATCGCCATCTGCACTATTTCTGCTACGAGAGTGATCGCAAACACCACGCTCGGATTAAACAGCTGATCGGATTTCCCTTTACGTACAAGATAAATATGTAGCAGGCCGCCAATCAAACCTTCTGCGGTGGTTGAAATTGCACAGGCCAGATCGGTAAACCCACCGAGTGAGTATCGATGTAAGCCACCAGTCAATCCGACAAAGAAACCGACAACAGGACCGCCAAACAGGCCGCCCATCACTGCGCCTATTGCTCGTGTATTGGCAATGGCATCGTTAATCTGTAAACCAAAATAGGTCCCCATAATACAAAACAGCGAAAACAGGACGTAGACACTCAGTTTATGGCTAAGCCGATTGGAGATGTTCAGCAACGGCAGAAAAAATGGGCGTTTTACTTAGCATGTAAGCCAATACTAAGTAGACACACATCTGCTGTAAGAGAGAAAGAATCAGATCCATAGCAATAAAATCAGATGGGGTTTAGCCTCTATTTTAGAGAACAAACTGTCGAGAAAACATGCTTATCTCATATTTCGTTAATAAAGCATGCTAAAAGGAGTGGTGTAAAATTAAATTTACAATGGTGTTTTTTTAAGTTTACATATTGCAATCTTATTTCAGCCTGTTATTTTATGGTTATTCCAGCCCAATAGATACGGAATAATCTGGGTGTAAAAAATAATATACAGGTCGAAGTTATGCAGAAAAGTGAATTGAGCAATATTAACATTAGTGATGAACAGGTTCTGATTACCCCAGAAGAGCTAAAGGCGAAACTGCCTCTTAGCGATAATGCTCGTCGTTTTATTCAGGAATCACGTCAAACTATTGCTGACATTATTCATAAGAAAGACCACCGTTTGCTTGTGGTATGTGGTCCATGTTCAATTCACGATATCGATGCTGCGAAGGAATACGCAAAGCGTCTAAAAGCACTCTCAGAGCAACTGAGTGATCAACTGTATATTGTTATGCGTGTTTACTTTGAAAAACCACGTACCACTGTTGGCTGGAAAGGTCTGATCAATGACCCGCATCTGGATGGTTCTTTCGATATTGAACATGGTCTGCATGTTGGCCGTGAGTTGCTTGTTGATCTGGCTGAAATGGAAATTCCATTAGCTACTGAAGCCCTTGATCCAATCAGCCCACAATACTTAGCCGATACCTTTAGCTGGGCAGCAATTGGTGCACGTACTACTGAATCACAAACTCACCGTGAAATGGCAAGTGGTCTCTCTATGCCGATCGGCTTTAAGAACGGTACTGATGGTAGTTTGGCGACGGCAATCAATGCGATGCAGGCTGCGTCTTCAAGCCACCGTTTTATGGGTATAAACCGTGAAGGTCAAGTGGCACTATTGACGACACAAGGCAACCCTAATGGTCATGTGATCTTACGTGGTGGTAAGCAGACAAACTACGATTCAGTGTCAGTCACTGAGTGTGAGCAGGATATGGCTAAGTTTGGTCTGGATGCATCACTGATGATCGACTGTAGCCATGCTAACTCACGTAAAGATTTCCGCCGTCAGCCTTTGGTCGCTGAAGACGTGATTCATCAAATCCGCGAAGGCAACAAATCAATTATTGGTCTGATGATTGAAAGTCATATTAATGAGGGCAACCAGTCGTCTGATATTCCGTTGAATGAAATGCAATATGGTGTTTCTATCACCGACGCCTGTATCAATTGGGATACAACTGAGGCACTATTACGTCATGCACATGAAGAGCTAGTCCCTTTCCTAGAAGATCGCTTGAAAGGCTAAGTAAGAGAGCACAAGGAACATCAATGGCCGTTGAATTGAATGAATTGCGTGATCAGATTGACGCAGTAGATAAACAGATTCTGGATTTGTTAGCGCAGAGACTTTCACTCGTTGAGAAAGTCGGTGAAGTTAAAAGTGAGCATGGTTTACCGATTTATGCTCCAGACCGTGAAGCAGCGATGCTGGCTTCACGTCGTCAGGAAGCCGAGAAGAAAGGTGTTCCACCTCAGCTTATTGAAGACATTCTTCGTCGTACCATGCGTGAATCTTACGCTAGTGAGAAAGATTCTGGCTTTAAGTGTCTCAATCCAGAACTTCGCTCGGTAGTCATCGTTGGTGGTAACGGCCAACTAGGTGGTCTGTTTGGCCGCATGTTCAAGCTCTCAGGCTATGAGGTCAAAGTTCTGGGCAGTAAAGACTGGGACCACGCAGACGAGCTGTTAGAAAATGCAGGTATGGTCGTGGTTACTGTGCCAATCCATCTGACTGAAGGTGTGATTGAGAAGCTGGGCAAGTTACCTAAAGATTGTATCTTATGTGATTTAACTTCGATTAAGTCGAAACCGTTGCAGGCGATGCTAAACGTGCATCAGGGGCCCGTTGTTGGCTTACACCCGATGTTTGGTCCAGATGTTCCTAGCTTAGCTAAGCAGGTCATTGTCTACTGTGACGGTCGTGGTGAAGAGAGCTACCAGTGGTTACTGAAACAGTTCTCTATCTGGGGAGCAAGTTTGTGTCAGATTGATGCAAGCGAACATGACCACGGCATGACCCTGATTCAGGCACTGCGTCACTTTACGTCTTTTGCTTACGGTCTTCATCTAAGTCGTGAGAATCCGAACATTGATAAGTTACTTAAGTTAAGTTCACCGATTTACCGCTTAGAATTGGCAATGGTAGGTCGACTGTTTGGTCAGGATCCTAACCTATACGGTGATATCATTCTCTCTTCCCAAGAGAATATTGATATGATCAAGCGATTCCACCGCTGTTTTGGCGAGGCTTTGGAAATCCTCGATGGTAAAGACAAACAGGCGTTTGTTGACAGCTTTGACAAGGTGAGTGACTGGTTCGGCGACTACTCGCAGCAGTTCCTTGATGAAAGCCAGAATTTGCTTAAACAAGCTAACGACTCTATTCATCGCGGATAGCACTAGAAATGAAAAAAGAGCGACCTTTGGGTCGCTCTTTTTGTAGGTCTGCTATTACTGAACAAGCACAGGTTCAGCCTGAGACTCCTGGTCATTTTTCACTGTATTGACTGAGTTGTCCTGATAAGGCTTATTAGTCAGATTGACCTGAAGTCTTACCGTCTCATCAATAATCTTAACCAGTGGTGCCCATTTAACTTTTTTCTCTTTTTCAAACAGGTAGTTAAAGTTTTCAGGTGTCCAGTCCATCGTATATTGAGGATTGAGCGCACGACCTAAAAATCTTACTTCATAGTGTAAGTGAGGGCCGGTAGAGTTGCCTGAGTTACCACAGGTTGCAATCAGGTCACCCTTACTAACAAACTGACCGCTACGAACTTTAAATTTAGCCAGGTGAGCGTAGGAGCTCATAAAACCGAATGAGTGGCGCAGTGTCAGGAAGTTTCCGAATCCTTTGGAACTTGGACGTACGGTTTCGACCACACCATCTGCAGGTGCATAGATCTCTTCACCACGTTTACAGGTCAGATCAATACCAGTGTGAGTATGACGTTTTCCGGTAATTGGGTTGGTGCGTCGGCCATATGATGAGGAAATACGCTGATAATTAAGTGGCGTATCATTTGGGATCATACGAAACATAGTTGCACGCACGGCAGAATCGACAGCGGCAGCATCAAGGCGACCTTCCAGATCATGCTCATCTGTCAGTGCTTCATCGGCAAGGCCCAGTACTGACTCAACATCGTAGACGCGTTTACCCAGTAGGTGGATCTGATTGCGTTTATCTTCCAGCTCTTGTGATAAGGAGTGAGTGGTGTCGACTTGCTCTTCGTAGAGCATCTCTAACTCATCTCTGGCTTGCTCGACCACACTAAGTTTATCGATAAGCGCATTATATTTTTGCTCAGAGACCTGCTGCTGTTGCCAATAATAAACACCAGCTGAACCTAGCGTTGCAAACACCAGGATAGAGGAGATAACGAAACTTTTTCTTGAAATATAGAAGTGCTGTACCCCTGAAGAGTCAGGGATAGAAATAGTAATTTTCTTTGACATAAGCTAGTTAGACTAGGTGTACTCACCTAAATCAGATAGGTGTTCGATGTCCCGGTGTAACAGGTCATCATCACCTACATTTAGTTCGACCAACCGCCTCAAATGCCCGATACTCTCAATATCAATATGATCAATGCTAAGACGAATCACATTGTTATTAAGGCCAACGATATTCCCTACAAGTTGGATCGTAACATCACTTCCTGGAAGCGAAAATTCAACATCAACTTGTTTACCTGAATCCAGTAAGTCTGACTGCTCACTCGTCATCAACAGACCGTGTAGCGAAAGGTCGCTAACAAGAGCTGTAACTTGGGTAGATTCTTGTGTCAGTAGTGCTTGTGCTTGGTAAACAATTCGCGAAAAACGACGGCGTTCGATCATAACTTTCTCTCTTTATTGCAACTCGTAAGAGTATCAAAACTAAAGTGGCCACTATGCGCGCTTGTTCGCATTCTTCGCTTTATCAATACGGTCAATTATCCGTATTGTGAGCTATATAATAAAGGCCGCTATATTAGCGGCCTTTGCACAAATTTCAAGCAATATCACATTATTTGGCAATACGCTTGTATTTGATACGATGCGGTTCCGCAGCTTCTGGACCAAGGGTCTTCTTCAACCACTCCATATACTCAGTATAGTTACCTTCGTAGAAGTTCACTTGACCTTCATCGCGGTAGTCGATGATATGAGTCGCGATACGGTCTAGGAACCAACGGTCGTGCGAGATAACCATTGCACAACCAGGGAACTCAAGTAGAGCTTCTTCTAGTGCACGTAGCGTTTCAACGTCAAGGTCGTTGGTCGGTTCATCGAGTAACAGTACGTTGCCGCCAGCTTTAAGTAGCTTGGCAAGGTGGACTCGGTTGCGCTCACCACCAGATAGCTCACCGATAACTTTCTGTTGGTCTGAACCTTTAAAGTTGAAGCGTGAACAGTATGCGCGAGCCGGGATTTCGAAGTTGTTGATCTTGATGATATCAGCGCCTTCAGAGATCTCTTGGTAAACCGTCTTCGAATCATCCATAGAGTCACGGAACTGGTCAACAGACGCTAGCTTAACCGTATCACCCATTTCAATCGTGCCCGAGTCAGGTTGTTCTGTGCCGCTTAGCATCTTGAACAGTGTCGACTTACCCGCACCGTTAGCACCGATAATACCTACGATTGCACCTTTAGGGATGTTGAATGATAGATCATCAATCAGTACACGGCCGTCAAATGACTTGGTCAGGTTGTTTACTTCGATAACCTTGTCACCCAGACGCTCACCTGGCGGGATGAATAGTTCGTTAGTTTCGTTACGCTTCTGACGGTCACCGCTTTGTAGTTCTTCAAAACGAGCCATACGCGCTTTAGATTTAGACTGACGGCCTTTAGGGTTTTGACGAACCCACTCAAGCTCTTTCTCAATCGTCTTCTGACGAGCTTTTTCTTGAGACGCTTCTTGTTGTAGACGCGCATCTTTCTGCTCTAGCCAAGAAGTGTAGTTACCTTGCCAAGGAATACCTTCACCACGGTCAAGTTCTAGAATCCAGCCAGCAGCGTTGTCGAGGAAGTAACGGTCGTGGGTGATTGCCACAACAGTACCTGTGTAATCGACAAGGAAGCGTTCTAGCCAAGCGACAGATTCTGCGTCCAGGTGGTTGGTTGGTTCGTCAAGAAGCAGCATATCTGGCTTCGACAGTAGTAGACGACAGATAGCGACACGACGACGCTCACCACCAGACAGGTGTTCGATTTTCTGATCCCACTCAGGTAGACGTAGTGCGTCAGCAGCACGCTCCAGAGCGTTCTCAAGGTTATGACCTTCTTTTGCTTGGATCAGTGCTTCTAATTCGCCTTGCTCTTTAGCAAGAGCGTCGAAGTCAGCATCTGGTTCTGCGTACGCAGCGTATACTTCGTCAAGACGCTTCATTGCACCTGCCACGTCAGAAACCGCTTCTTCAACGATTTCACGAACGGTTTTCGATTCATCCAGAACAGGTTCTTGAGGAAGGTAGCCAACATTAAGGCCAGGTTGTGGACGCGCTTCACCGTCGATATCAGTATCGATACCCGCCATGATGCGTAGGAGGGTAGATTTACCCGCACCGTTCAGACCCAAAACACCGATTTTTGCGCCAGGGAAGAAGCTTAGAGAGATGTCTTTAAGAATTTGTCGCTTTGGTGGCACAATTTTGCTCACTCGCGACATGGTATATACGTATTCAGCCATTGCCGATCGTTCCTAAATAGTCAATTCACGTAAATGGTTATTTTATACTAACCGCGAGCAGTTTGTTACTAGAGAAACGGCGCGCTTTGTTATCAATGAAATATAATGGTGATTAAACGCGCAACACTTCACCCAAAGCAAGCCAAATGTCACAGTTATGTGAATTTATTATTATTTACATCTCCGCGCTTTACAGGTCTGATTACAATAAGTCTTAATAAGGAACATCATAGCTTTCTATTCTCCAGGACGAGCATATATGACGCAGACTTTCCGAAAGTCGCTGCATCGCATTTCTTCATCGGTTGTTCTTTTTTCTTCGATGATATGCAGCGCAACCTTCGCCACATCTGTGGTGGCAGCTGATTTAAAACAGCAACGAGATTTGTATGACCAGGCGCAAGAGTTATTAGATGCTAAGCAAGTTGCACAGTATCTGAAAATTCGCCCCCAAATCGCAGACTATCCACTTACTCCGTATATCGATTATCGAAGCTTTCTGGTCGATCTTGGCAAGCGTTCACCAAGTGAAGTGGAAACCTTTATCAATGAACACCAAAGTTTCCCGTTCTCGACCAGAATACGTGCGCCTTACCTTGATGCCCTTGCAAAACAAGGTGACTGGAAAACCATTTTAGCTTTCCAGACCAAGGAGCCGCGTGGCGAAACCTACCAATGTCACTATTACAACGCTCATGCCCAGCAGGGAGACCAAAAACTTGCTTTTGATGGGGCAAGTAAACTCTGGCTCTCAGGGCATAGCATCGCTGATGCCTGTGATCCGCTGTTTGAGGCATGGGATAAAGCCGGATTAAAAAGCGATCAAATGGTCATAGACCGTATGCTGTTGGCGTTTGAGTCGAGAAACGGCACTTTGATGAATTACCTCAAAAAGCAGGTCGATTCAAAGCAAGCAAAACGTCAGGCTGATGAGATGAAAGCACTCTTTTCTAAGCCAGAGTCAGTGGCGGAATTTGCTAAAAAGAGCAAGATAACCCCGTTTAATCAAAAACTCTCCGAACTGGCGCTGAAGAAACTCGCTCGTAAGGATGTGAAGCTGGCTCAAGAGCAGTTTAGCCGCGTAGTAAAGGGGCAAAAGTTAGTAAAAGAGACGCAACAGTCCTTGGCTGACTACATCTCGTTTCGTCTGATTAATACAGATTCCTCTTCACTCGCCAAGTGGCGTGACAGCCAGATTAAAACCTCATCAAGTATTGCTCTGATCGAGCGCCGTGTTCGTTTAGCCATTCAGGATGCTGACTGGAAAGGTGTCGCAGAGTGGATTGCTCGACTACCTGAAAGTTCTCAGCAAAGTTTACGTTGGCAGTACTGGTTGGGTCGGAGTGAAATCGAGCGTGGTCAGGGTGTTAAAGGTCAGCTGCGTATGGAGCAGCTGATTGGTCAGCGTAACTTCTATAGTGTTGCTGCGGCAAAAGAACTCAAGCGTTCGATTGAGTACCCAACTTCGGAGATTTCACTCGATAAAAGCCTAATCAAAACGTTCAATACCGATCTGATTCGAATTGAAGAGTTGATAGACCGAGATAAGATCACCGCCGCGAAGAGTGAGTGGCGCTGGTTGTTAGAACGAGCGGATAAGCAACAGCGAGAGATGCTGGCAGCGTTTGCCTCTTTTAAAGGTTGGCACCACTTAACAGTGACTGCGAGTATCAAGGCTAAAATGTGGGACAATCTGCAAATTCGTTTCCCGGTTGCCCACCGCTGGTGGTTTAACTTCTATGCTGATAAGCACAGCATAGATCCAATCACGCTGATGTCGCTGGCTCGTCAGGAGAGTGCGATGGATATCGAAGCCAGATCTCCGGTTGGCGCGCGAGGCATCATGCAGATCATGCCATCCACCGCAAAGTATACGGCGAGAAAGTACAAGCTTACCTATCAGGGAACGCAGGACCTTTACGAAGTTGGCAAGAACATTGAAATCGGCAGTCATTATCTTGATGGGCTGTTAAAACAGTACGATAACAATCGAATTTTTGCTTTAGCAGCGTATAATGCAGGGCCTCATCGAGTGAAAACCTGGCGAAACCGGACCCAGGGAAAACTGGACGCTTATGCCTTTATAGAAGCGATACCATTCAAAGAGACGCGTGGGTATGTACAGAATATCCTGATGTTTGAAACCTATTATCGGGAGGTGTTAGGTGTGGATGGTGCTTTCTTAAATCAGCATGAGTTGAACGCGAAATACTAGCGAGCACCTTATCAATGTCATTGGAACCAGAATACAAAGAGTGGCAACAGATCTTAGATTTGATCGACCAAAGTACTCAATCTCAACAGCATGAAATGTTACTGACCATGCTACTGACCCCAGATGAGCGAGAGGCTTTAGTTGCGAGAGTTAATATCTTCCGTGAGCTGCTGAAAGGCGAGTTATCTCAGCGCCAGATAAGTCAGATGCTAGGTGTTGGCATTGCGACAATAACTCGTGGTTCCAATGAGCTAAAATCGAAAAGCGCTGATGAAAAGCAAGCCATTGACTCAGTTGCTGGATAAAAAATAAGGATGCTAACGCATCCTTA
>NZ_AEVS01000046.1 GCF_000189255.1 Vibrio brasiliensis LMG 20546
AATGTTTCTTCCCTAAGGAAGGACATTTTCTAAAGACTTTCAGAGTCGAAGATTCTAACCACGTACGCTTTACTGAAGTGGTTTGGAAATCCTAATCCAAAAATACTTAGAGAATGGTGGGCGATACCGGGCTCGAACCAGTGACCCCCTGCTTGTAAGGCAGGTGCTCTCCCAACTGAGCTAATCGCCCACATAAGTTTTGATTCTTCGTGGAGAAG
>NZ_AEVS01000045.1 GCF_000189255.1 Vibrio brasiliensis LMG 20546
TTGCTACTTTGTTGTAGATCGAACCAGATCATCTGGTTGTTATTATTACGATATATATCTTCAACTACTGCCGGATATTGCAGTAATCGGTGCAACTGACTATCACTTTCAAGCCAGCCTATCTGATTGAAATAAGGGGCAGAAATAGCCACTGAAGGTGTCAGACACAACAGTAACAACCAGTAAGTCCATCTTCTCATTGTCTCATCCCTGCCATACGTTTATTTAAAGTATGGCAGAGATGAAGCAGCTCGGTATGACTTGTTTTTAAGACTGATGTCGGTGTCTAATTTTTTACGCAACTAGTTGCCAATTTTTGCCCAGTGGTTATCCCACTGCACGCCCGATTGTGCGACCTGCTTGTTGCCGGGCTGTGATTGGCTGACGACTCCCCCACTTCCTGAGCTTACTTTAAACTGGCTTCCTTCCACCACGACACCCGACGCATCAGGAAGTGGTGCCAGTTCGACCAATTTACCACTCTGTTTTGACCAGATGCCATAACAGTTGCCTCTTGGTGAAGTCGCTAGAATCCACTCATTAGTCGCGGCAATACTGGCAATGTAGTGGTTAAAACGTGCCCACTGTTCTGGTTCCGCTGTGAGTTGTATCAAATCGCCACCAGCCTTATGCATTGCCAGTAGTGATGGGTACTCATCCGGTTCCCCGCGATACTGCTGTCCACAAAGCACGGTATCCGCTCCATCATGGGCGAGGTGTCGAATACTGAGTTTATGATCCGCCAGTCCCACTTGCTCTGTCAGTTCTCCGTTACTATTGAGATAACTTAAGCTTGGTGTCATGGAATCCAGATTGAGCGGTTGACGCCCATTGGTATGGACGCCACCTACACCGATAACCAAAGAATCATCGGGCATCACGATCACTTCGTGTGGGCCTAAACCAAATCCGGTGAACTCTGCCACTTTGTCGTAGCCCGCGACAACATCATAGACACCAATGATGCCGCGGCTCGTTCCACGTTCTCCTTCAGTGGCAAATAGCCACTGCCCATCGTTAGAGAAGACACCGTGCCCATAGTAATGACGGTTACTGTCTGCCGGTCTCAGTTTGATTGACTCCCCGGTCTGGAAATCGAACACCTGGAAATAGGTCCCTGGACGGCGGCCAAAAGCAACGGCATGCTGCAATCGCGCAGATGACGCTACACCATGTCCTCTGGCAGGAAGCGGTATCGTTCGAATGGGCATCCCGTACTGGTCAGCAACAACGGCATTAAAGCGGTCACGCCCTGAAATAGAACAACCAATCAATGCTGGCTGCATTGGAGCTTTCGTCGTAGACACACATCCAACGAGAGGATAAGCCGCACCTAACAGTGCCGCTTTTAGCAACGAGCGTCTCGTATTATCAGTCACCATCTGTTGCGTTAAATCCTATTATTACGCCAAGTTCAATCGCAACCTCTTCATGGATGAGATACTTCAGTTGTTCTAACTTGTTGTATTGAGAGTAAGCATTGCGGTAACCCTGCTTAGTTTGCAACATATCGAACAAGCTAGCGCCTTTAGGCCAGGTTTCTATCGTCATTGCAAACTGGTTAGCAATGCGGTCTGCCAAAGCCGCTTTATCCGCATCACGTAATATCGCATCCAGTCCCTTGCCTTGAGCAAAGTAGAGTTTTTCCATTGCTACAATATTGGCGTAGAGGTTTTGCATTGAGGTTTCAGAGCGCCAGGACTCTGAGAAATATGGTCGTGGTTTACCAAAATTTGCTAAAGGACGAGTCATTTTCTTCATGCTGTATTCGAGCTGATTTGACAGCAAAGCAATATACTCAGATTCCCACTGCTGCTCTGTCAGCTCAACCCAGGGGTTTTTCGCCCAGGCATCAGCAATCTTGCCCGCATTAACGGCAAGATTTTCTCCGATAGCCGTTGCGGTCTGGCAAGTTTGTGGATTGCCAGTTAAGTCCGATGCCGGGTCAAACAGTAACCACTCAACCGAGCCTAGCCCTTGCACTGTCACACTCTGCAGCGCAATAGCTTGTTGTGACCAGGCTTGTGGCTGCTTAATCAAACTGCTCATCTTACGGCCAGTAGTGTTCTTCTTATCTGGCCAGAATTGTACGTTCCAACTTTGGGCTAATGCCGCTTCGGGACCACGCTCCTGACCTTGCAACGCCATCCAGCTAAGCATGGTTTGATTCCATTGAGATTTAACCGCATCAAGGTTTGATGTCGACTGGCAATAATTCTCGATAACCGTGGTCAGATTGTCGGCTTGCGTTTTGAAAGCCTGAGCTGACATAAACTCAACTTGATAAACGCCCTGACTGAAATGTCTGGTCTGTTCTGGTTTGGCAACATCGTTACCCGTACTCTGACAACCGAGTAAGGAGATAGCCATTGCTGATGCTAAAACAAGCTTGTTGTAGTTCATGAATAAATCCTATAGCGAGTTAAGAAATGCAATCAGTGCATCACGTTCTTTCTGGTTGAACTTCAATACCTTCTGCTTTGCCATCTCCGCTTCTCCACCATGCCATAACACCGCTTCCATTAAGTTACGCGCGCGTCCATCGTGAAGGAAGTAAGTATGACCATTGACCTCTTCGGTATAACCTATACCCCATAGAGGCTGCGTTCGCCACTCTTGTCCGTTAGCCAGATATTCTGGACGATTGTCAGCCAGACCCGGTCCCATGTCGTGTAGCAGCATATCTGTGTATGGGTGAATGGTTTGATTCGAGAGTGCTGGAAGGTCTTCACGAACGGCCGTTTTGACATTAGTTTTGTGACAGCTTTCGCACCCTGCTTTAGCAAACAGTTGCTGACCTAATTTTACTTCTGGCAGATCCACATTACGGCGCACCGGAACAGCTAAATGCTGAGAATAGAATTCAACAAAATTGAGAATATTGTCACTGACTTCTGGCGAACCACCATTTGGCAGATCACGACAAATGGTTTGCTTCGAAGTACAGTTTTCATTCGGAAACAGATTACTTGTCAGACCTACGTCACCATTGAAAGCTGCGGCATTTTGCTGCATTAAATTTGGTTGCCCGGCTTTCCAGCCAAATCGGCCGATTGCAAAATCATTGCTACGCACATCCCAAACCAGATTGATCTTACCCGAAATACCGTCGCCGTTTTTATCCTGTTCGTCGGCCCATGCTTTAAGTGTCTGGTCTGGAATGCTTTCAAGCAGGCCAAGTCCTATCATAGGTGGAGCCACACGCGCAGACATCTGTGTTTGCGGGTGCATTTCACCGTAACCGAGCTGAGTAATGGACAAGTTCGGTTTACGCAGCGATACCTGAGTTCCATCAGCGAATGTCACCGGAATCTCATGATAGGTAATTTCAATTTTACCCTCAGCAACCTGATCTTGAAGGGCAAAGTCTTGTAGCTGACCGCCGTATGTCGGCTCTGGAATGACGCCATCTTTGATGTAGGCTTTTTTCTGTTCAGGAGTCATCGCCGGAATGCTCAAACGAACTAGCATGGATACAGCATGTAAATCGTCTGCTTCTGGTGGGTGACCACGGCCATCTTTAATATGACAGTTCTGGCAGCCGTTGGTATTAAACAGTGGTCCAAGTCCATCACGCGCATCGGTTGACGCAGGCGCTTGCACCCAAGGGTTACGGAAAAAACTGTTACCTACACTGAAATCCAAACGTTTTGACATAGGTAAGTTACCCGCAGGAAGCGAGAACGCATTTGGTCCTTCTTTATTGACGGACGTTCCTCCTCCGGACGTTACATCATAGGCAAAGGTTGGGCTGGAGGTGCTCAGCATTAATACACTGGCTAGGACAGTTTTCATGTACAACTTCATTCTAACGGCTCTCGTAACGGGCAATATCCGTACATTTTAAATGGGAATAATTCTCAAAAAGACAACTACTAAAAAACGGCAAAAGGGCTCTAATGAGCCCTTTGGTTTTATTTAGCCAGAGATTAAAACTCGTGGTCTGCGGTATCTGGGTTCAGACTAGTGATACCAACAATTTTCGCTGCACGTTCAATCTGAGCAGTTTGAGCAACAAGTGACATGATAGTGTCGTTAACCAGCGCGTTACCCTGAGTGTTACCTGCAGCAATCAGCTGATCGAAGAACTGGTTGTTCTTCTCTGCTGAAGTCACAAGCTGACCAACTTGAGAACGAGTTACGTCGAACTGTTTCTGAATTTCTTTCGCTGCCTGCTTGTCTTTCTGTGCTACAAGATCATTGATGCTTGGGCCAGAAAGTAGCGAGCCATCTTCACGCTTGTACAGGCCAGTGTAGACGTTGTAAATACCTTGCTCGTTGTAGTAGTGAGAGTTGTGCGTGTTGTCTGAGAAACAGTCGTGCTCATCTTCAGTTGAATTTGCTTCAAGAGCAACTTTCATACGCTCACCAGCAAGCTCGCCCAAAGATAGTGAACCCATACCGAATAGCATTTTACGCAGGCCGTTATCCGCAGAGTCGTTTAGTAGTTCTTCACGGTAGTTACCTTTTACGTCAGCAGACCACTGCTTTTCCATCCATTCCAGATCTTGAACCAGTAGCTCAGCGGCAGCTTTAAGGAAGTCACCACGACGGTCACAGTTCCCATTAGTACACGCTTCACCGACAACAAAGTCAGTGTATGCACGAGCACCTGCACCAGCGTTAGTGCCGTTTAGGTCTTGACCCCACAGTAGGAATTCGATCGCATGGTAGCCAGAAGCTACGTTCGCTTCAGAGCCGCCAACTTCGTTTAGATCCGCAATAAGCTCAGGAGTGATCTTTGCAACATCTAGCGTTGATGCGCCAATAGTTAGCTTTGTGTTTGCAACGATGTTTGCATTTGCACCTTCGTTACCCAGTTCATATTGATAATCTGACGAAACGTAGTCGATAAGACCTTCATCTAGTGGCCAGGCATTTAGCTGACCTTCCCAATCGTCAACAATCGCGTTACCAAAACGGAATACTTCAGACTGTTGGTAAGGTACGCGAGAAGCAAGCCAAACTTGTTTCACTTGCTGGAATTTGTCGGCAGTTGGGTTAGCCAGGAAAGACTCGATTGACTGGTCAAGTGCTTTAGCTGTTGTAAGAGAATCCGCAAATACAGCGTGAGCTACGTCTGCGTAGTGCTCAACAACTTGTTCTTTGGTTACGTTCGCAGCGAATACTGAGCCACTTGCAAGCAGTAGCGATGCCGCTACAGACTGAGCTAATAGAGATTTTACATTCATTTGAAAAGCATCCTTGTTGAGCTTAATAATTATTCTTCATTGGTAGTGCTAATTATTCTCATTTGCACTATTAGATGCGAATAATACAAAGTTACAATTTATTTGCAAGCCTCAAACAAAAAAAGCCTCACGAAAGTGAGGCTTTTATCAACATAAATGAATCAAAGGATTACAGATCGAGATTATGCTTCCCGTGTGACCTTTTCGCTTTCAGGTACCCTTCATTACCTTCTTTCACATGGGCAGAGGTATTGACAACCTGTTCGATCTCAATGCCATAACTTTTAAGATCATTAACTTTTTTAGGGTTGTTGGTTACTAGGCGAATTTTCTTAATACCCAAGGCTTCAAGCATCTGAGCTGCTTCTGTAAAGTCACGCAGATCATCGCCAAAACCAAGATGATTGTTGGCTTCGTAGGTGTTCATCCCTTCACTTTGCAATTTATAGGCGTCAATCTTGTTATATAGACCAATTCCTCGCCCTTCTTGTCTAAGATAGAGGATAATTCCGCCTGATTCACCCATACGATTAATCGTCTCATCAAGCTGCTCACCACAGTCACAGCGTGATGAATGGAATACATCACCTGTCAGACACTCTGAATGCATGCGTACCAGTGGCGATTGTTGGGTTTGATCAGCATGCTTGAAGATCACCGCAACATGCTCTTTTTCGGTTTTCAATCCATGGAAAGAAAGAAGTTCTGCATCGATACTGCTGTTAGCACCGACTTTGAAGTCGACTCTGGCTCTTACTTCCGCCATATTTTTACTCACTTGGGTTTCAATATATTCTAATTCTGTCGCTGCATTCATCTTAAATGCTCCGCTTGAAGGTAACTATGGGGACTCTTACTTGATAATTCAATGATTAGATCACAATTGTTATAATATAACAATTTATGTTGAAGGCAATAAAAAACCTCGACGACCGAAAATCGCGAGGTTACTTATATTCAATGGTATGACTACAATGACAAAGCCGGTTTAGTCTTGCTGATTTTTCCACACAGACAGTTCAATCCAACAAGCTTCTAACTCTCTTAGTTCTTCATCGGTGAGAAGAGATAACGTTGGCTTGGATTGTGGTAGCGCATAAGCTTGAATTGCGCTTATGTGAGCATAAAAATCTTCACGTAATTTAGATATGTTCATGGTCACTGCTTTTCCCTAAGACTATGTGGTTTGTAGAAACTACTCATTGAATTAATTTGTCTAAAAAATGATACCAAATTACCAAATCCACGCAAAATATAGGTTAATTATTGGGACATTAATCACATTAAAATATTGATCTAACTCTTTACTTTTCCGAGACTTATTGGATCCAAAAAAGATCCTTTAGAACAGCTCAACATCATCATCGGGGTTACTGTTTCGATTAGCATAATCCCCTTCATAACAGCATATCTGATTACGTCCGTTCTCTTTAGCGTTATATAGAGCACTGTCGGCATGATCCAGTATGGTCGGCAGATATTCATTCCGGGTAATACCACACACGCCACAGCTAAAGGTCAAGTTCGCTACCTGAGGGAAGCGAAATGACTCAATGTGACGACGGAAACTATCCAGACGGTTATAGCAAGCCTGCTTGTCTTGTTGAGGCAATAAGACGACAAACTCTTCTCCACCAAAGCGGAACAACTGCTCCTGGTCGGTAAAGAAGTTCTGCATCTGCTGAGCAAATAGCAATAACACTTCATCACCGATCATGTGTCCATAGGTATCGTTGATCGCTTTAAAGTGGTCCAGATCAATGATCGCAACCCAGGCATTGATCTCATCTTGAGGCCGATGCACGACTTCGAAACAGTAGCTCAAACGTTCTTCAAGAGTTTTTCGATTCAGAAGCCCAGTCAGCTTGTCTCGTTCGCTCTCGTGCAAAATGATCAGGTAATTGCGATATATTTTTGCCAGGCCATGGATTAAAAGATCATATTTGTCGGGTCGACGCGAAAGCGTAACAACTAATTCCGCCGAACTATCGTCACAAATAGGTATCGGGTAAGTACAGATGTATTCTCTGGGGCCAACTTGTTGACTGGTAACAGTAGCAGTTTGGTGATCATGACTTTCGAATTCTTTGACAGGTAAGTCATATACCCATTCATATTCATCATTTTGAGCATCTTTCGATACTTTAGCCACGACCATCGAGGTAGTGCTGATATAGTGAGTCAGCTCGACGGACTTAATCGGCATCATTTCAACTAAAGTAGCAACAAGACAATGACCAAGTGACACTGAGTTACGCTGTCCCGTGATTTCAACAATCGAACGTATAATCTTATCTTCCATCGTCAGGCCCTAACTCCCGTACTCCCATCTAGGTTTGAGTATAGACCTGATAAATCACAATGTGATACTTGTTGCACAAAAAAGAGCAGCCATTGGCTGCTCCTCGTTATTTCCTCAACCCCATCTTAACGGAGCCATTTGTATCAAACCAAAGCGCTTCGCCGCGACGGCGACCAATCAGAATCGGTCCATCATCGTAGAACAGGAAGTTCTTCCAATGTTTTTTGAAGACTGACCATTTGGTTTCGATCACGTTGTACTTCTCGTAGCAAAAGTAGACGGTGACATCATCTTGCCAGTCGATAAACTGAGCGACTTCCTCAGGCAGAGACTCATCATCCGATTCCCATGCCGCCATCCAGTCAACAGACTCTTTCCAGTTTGACTCTTTCATTGGCCAATCGCCAGAGCTCAAACGTTCTGCATCCGGGCTTTGCGCACTGATGTTCTCTTTCCACAACTGCGAAGCACGTGCTTGCGTCATAGGTTTAATCGCGTCTAAGTCAGCCTGTGGAACTGGCATAGATTGATGAGTAAAAATCCATTTTCTTTGGTATTCGTCCAAAGGTAGGTATGACATTAAAATTCCTCTTAAAGCATTACGCTTTTAGCCAGCCATTATCGGTCGCATCATTAATGATCTGCTGCGCTTTATCCCATAAAGCTTGAGAGCCGTACTGTATTTTGTGATTAACCGTCAGAGCTTGCTCACGACTGACGCCATGTTCCTGCCAGCTCTGGCCCTGATTGTGGTAATTCAAAAGCATAGGAATGATTCTATCCAGTGCTTTGGCAAACTTAGCATCTGCGGTAGACGCGGCTTCGAACTCTAACCAAAGCTCTAACAGCGGTTGACCTTGATCGTCTGGCAACATACCAAATAGACGTTGCGCCGCTTGCAACTCTTTTTGTTCCTGCTCGGCTGAAGCCGCCACATCATAAACAAAGGTATCACCGGCATCAATTTCAACCACATCATGCAGTAGCAACATTTTCACTACCCGAGCAATATCGACAGGTTCATTGGCATGTTCTTCCATCAGAATAGCCATCAACGCGACGTGCCAGCTATGCTCAGCACTATTTTCGAGCCTTGCATCAGCACTCTTGACTCGGGTACGTCTTAATACGGATTTGAGCTGGTCTAGCTCCATAAGCAGAGCTAATTGCTGTTCTAATCTTGCTGAACTCATGCGGGTTTCCAGTTAGGGTTAACTAATGAAGTCAAATTATGATCTTCCCATTTGCCATTGATCAGGAGGTAATCTTTAGCAAAACCTTCTTTTTCAAAACCGACTCTTTGCAATACCGCCTCGCTGCGAGCATTACGTGGCATGTAACTGGCCATAATTCGGTGCATGTTCTGGATAGTAAACATGTAGTTAACCGCCAGCTTCAGTCCCCGAGTCATCGCCCCTCGCCCCTGAGCAGTCTGGGCTAACGAGTAGCCCACATTACAGGCATGAAATGGGAATCGGGATAAATTACTAAACGAAATAGTACCAAGCATTTCATTACTCGTAGCATCAAGCACCAATAAGTAGTAACCCAGCCCCATCTTATGCAGCTCTGAAAGTTTGATCAGACGCTGAGTCCAGCCTGACTCGGTGAAGAACGCTTCGTCGCGCTTAGGTTCCCAAGCCTTTAGATGTTCTCTGTTGGCAATGAAATAATCGGATATCAGCTTTCCATCAGTCGGTTCCGCAGTCCGAACGACAATATCCTCATCCAACTCGTAAACCTGAGTTGGTGTACTCAATCTTTCCATCTAGCTCTTTCTTATTCCGTATTCACGCAGTTTGTTTGCCACTGAAGTATGAGAAACGTTAAGGCGTTTAGCCAGCTTCCGGCTTGACGGGAATGAGTGATAAAGACGTTCAAGTACCTGAGATTCATACTCTTTCATGATCTCGTCCAAAGAACCATCAAGACTCAGAGTCGGTCCGTTTGAGGCTGGGGTTTCTAGTTGTGGAAGATGGAACAAGTCTGCAGTTAAGCAATCTGTTTCCAACTCAGTCAGCGCACGTAACACCATGTTCTCCAACTGACGCATATTACCTGGCCATTGATAGGTCACTAACTGATCTGCGAGCGACTCATCAATGGTCGGTTTAGCTATACCAAGTTGCTTAACATATTTAGCCACAAACAGCTCAAGCAAAGGCGTAATATCGTTTGAGCGCTCTCTCAATGGCGGAATAAGCAAGGTAAGGACATTAAGTCGGTAGAACAGATCTTCACGGAACGATCCTGATTCAGCTAAATCGGCCAGCTGGTGTCTGGTCGAAGCGATAACTCGAACATCAACATGAATTTCATCTTCTTCACCTACACGACGGAATGTACCGTCCTGCAGCAGACGTAACAGCTTGATCTGAAGGTGTGGGCTCATTTCACCGATTTCATCAAGGAAAACGGTACCACCATTTGCCTGCTCAAAGATGCCTTTGTGGCCCTGTTCATGGTTGAAAGAACCTGGCGCATGACCAAATAGTTCGGTCTCTGCAACATCGTCTGGCATCGAGGCACAACTTAACACTAAAAATGGGTTAGCAGCGCGATGAGAACGATTATGACAAGCGCGAGCTAACATCTCTTTACCTGTCCCTGTTTCACCTTGGATTAACAAAGGTTGGTCAAGCATAGATAGCTTTTTAGCCTGACTAATCAATGCCTTATGTCGGTTTGATACCCCAACAAAATGTTCAAAGCCTAGATTGTTATGCAGTGGCAATGAGTCATCAAATATTGCTTTTTCTTGTACAGAACGGATGATCATCACCGTACTCGCCAATACAGACTCATTCGACTCGTCAGTGATATAAACTGGCATGATTTCCATCATGTAGTCTAAACCGCCGATGACGATATCTTCTCTTTGACGGGTGATCTTGCCTTCTGCCCACTTAGCAAAGTTGAAACTAGGCAATAGCGAGGTAATTTGGTGACCAATCATATCGCCTTCATCACGACCAAACAGGGTTAGTGCTGCATGGTTGGCCATATCAACATGGCCTTTCAGATCGATGGCTAATACGGGTTCAGGGAGATTATTTAGTAGCGAAATCAGTTCGTTGTTATGACGTTCAATCGGCATAAACTGGATTTTTCGAACGTCATTTACACCCGAAATACGACGAATTTCGGCCATGAGCTCGCTAAAGGTATCAAAGTCGATATCAGGGCAGTTTAGGTAAATAATACCAGTCACATCGATTTCGATACCTCGAAGATCAATGTTTTTGGAAGCAAGAATATCGAGCAATTCACGAGTCAGACCAAGTCTGTCTTCACAGAAAACTTCTAGACGCACGGATGAGTTCCTAACTTAGGTGTCACGAAAAGTTGACAGTAGTTTCCCCTAAGCCTAGATCCTCGTCAAGCAAACTGATATTACCTGCTTCACATTCGCACTATTTGATCGTTATAGCGGCGACTTTTTCGACGATTTGTTTACGAATTGCACCGAGCCTGACGCGACGCTCCTGATTCCAGGGCAAAGGTCTTAATAGTGCCATCGCTTTCAGACCAAGCCGAGCGGTAAGAATCCCTACCCCGAGCCCTTGACCAGCGCGGGCAGACACTCGTCCCGCCAGGTCCATCGACATCAGGTCCATGCTCGCATCGACCGCAAGTTCACTTGCCCCTGCCGCAGCCATATTGACTAACGTTGCTTTGAACAGTTGCAGTCTTGACCAGTAGCCCAGTTCAACCCCATAGACATCAGCAAGATTGTCGATCATTTTGAAGTTGCGCCACGCGACTAATAGCATGTCTGCTACAGCTAATGGACTGATTGCCACCAAAGCCGCAGACTCTGTTGCATGTTGAGAGACTATCCTGGTCGCAACTTTGTCTTGCTCAGCCACGACCATAGCATCATACATTTCCAGTACTTCGCCATCGCTGTGCGAAGCGTTTATGCTGTTTATCCAACGATCATAGCTTGGTGACTCGGTTTTGATGCCGGATTGTTTCGCCAGTGACTGACAGAAACCTTTAGCCTGCCCAACACTATCTTGTGCTAGCAGCGCTTCGCTCTGTTCCTGAACACTAAAGTGATTACGTAGCTTACGTAATTTAAACAACTCTTTACCAATCGCGCCGATACCCAGCATTGATATCGTTGTAACAAAACCTGCCCAACCCAAGGCTAGCCAATCAGCGCTTTGAATTGCGGTAATGACACTATCGACGGCCTGCCAACCGACTAGTCCTGCAAACGTCCCCAACAAGCCAGTGGCGAGCCATTTTGTGCCACTCTTGGGTCTGATCACACGCTCCAGGTTCTGTTCAACTGAGTCATCCTGGTTCTCCGGCTCAATTTCAGCAGGAACAAAGGTCTCCTGCTGTTCGAACTGCATCTGGGCGGTAAGCTCAGGTTGAGGGTGGGACTGCTCTCCTTCAAATGACTCATTGAAGACCTGTTTTTGCTTTAGCTGGGTTTTATCTGACGTGCTCATCTCAGCTTATCTCCAATTAAATACTCCAGTGCTTTGTCCATACGGATATGCGGTAGTGGCTCGTCCATTATCCCCTCTTTGGGTCGGAACGAAGTGAACTCGAAGCCTTGACTCTGCCAGTAATCAGCAGCTGGCAACTTCTTAGGTACCTCACCCGGGAAGACGGTCATAGGATCTCCATCGAGAGTTGTGCCTCTTATCGCCGGGCAAGCCTGATCCCCCTGACCGATATAGCCAGTCTCAGTCGCCTGAATGGATGCCATGGTCATACAGTTCATCTCTATGTTTTCGTATGACGCAGTCTGCCAGGCAGGATGCACCATCTGCTGGAGCAGCGATACTAAATGAGGATGTTGCTCAGGGGTCACATGATCAGCCTTGGTCGCTGCGAATAACACCTTGTCGATGCGTGGTGCAAATAAGCGCTTAACAATACTGCTGCGACCATAACGGAAGCTATTCATGATCTGCTCCAGAGCATGACGCATATCATGGAACGACTCATGACCCGCATTGAGAGGCTGTAGACAGTCCACCAGCACAATTTGGCGATCAAAGGTCGAAAAATGGTGCTTGTAGAAGGCTTTAACCACTTTCTGTTGATACTCTTGGTAACGCGCTTTGAGCATCGCCAGATTAGAGCCTTTGACGACCTTGGTGCTTTCATCAAACTTGCATGGGAAAAACTGCAAGACCGGAGCACCTTCGAGTTCACCCGGTAATACGAAGCGGCCAGGCTGAACCCAGTGCAGACCTTTATCCTTACACGCGTAAAGAAAGTCGGTGTAGGTAGCTGAAATCTCAGCCAACGCTTTTTCATCTAAAGGGGCTGAAAGATCAAAACCGTCCAACTGCTTTAGCCACGCTTGAGCAAGCTCTTTACGCTGGCCTTGAAGCGCAGCAAACTGACTTTGCGACCATTGATAGAAATCCATATCAAGTAACGGCAAATCGAGTAACCACTCACCCGGATAATCGATAATATCAACGTGCAGCCTGGCTGTACTGCCAAATAGCTTCTTGGTTTTTTTGGTTGGCTTGTATTTGATGGCTAAGCGAATTTCGCTGACATCGCGTGTCGGCTCGGGCCATTGTGGTGGCGTAGCGTAAACATGCTCCATCGCTTCATCATAGCCAAAACGTGGCACCAGCATATTGGTTTGCGGTTCACGCTTAGCTCCCACCAGACGCTTGTCGCGTGCAGCCGCGAGCAGCGGGAGGTTATCATGAGTGGATGTATGAAGAAGCTGATTCACTAGCGAACTGATAAACGCCGTTTTACCGGCTCTGGATAAACCAGTGACCGCAATACGGACATGGGAGTCGACTGTTCTGCTCAGTAAATCGTTCACTTCTTGAGTAATTTGCTTCATTCACTATCTCTTTTATTCAGGCTTATCGCTAGCTTACTGATTGTAACCTTAATCCTAGATGAACAAAAAAGCCTCTGATAAAAATCAGAGGCTTAAACTTGTAACAGAACCACCACAGGCTCTAATCGTCTTCAATCAACTTGTAGATAACAAACAGGGCGATTTCCAGTAATACGAACAATGCACAAGTGATAGTGACATATTTTTCATCGAAGATACTGATGCCGTGAAGAATAAGGTCGTATCCGACAAAAGCACCGACAACCACTGCGATGATTATCTGGAGGATTTGAATAAAGCGAGGCATGTGCTCTCCTGACGTATTGATAGCAATAAATTAGAGTATATAGACAAAAGGTGCAGCTTTTGCTCCACCTTTGTCAAATATCTGCCAATTAAATCTGTGGCTTATCACAAACTTAAGACAGGTAATTAGGATTGAGATTCCATTTCCTGAATCTTAACTTTCCACGTGTCAGGACCGATTTGGTGAGCGTTAGCACCGTTTGAGTCAACCGCCACTGTTACTGGCATATCTTCAACTTCAAACTCGTAGATCGCTTCCATACCTAAGTCTTCAAAAGCAACAACACGCGCTTTCTTAATCGCTTTAGCAACCAGATAAGCCGCACCACCAACTGCCATCAAGTAAACCGCCTTGTGCTTCTTGATTGACTCAACCGTAGCTGGGCCACGTTCTGCTTTACCGATCATACCCATGATGCCAGTCTCGTCCAACATCATGTCGGTGAACTTATCCATACGGGTAGAAGTCGTTGGGCCAGCTGGACCTACCGCTTCGTCGCCTACCGCATCTACAGGACCAACGTAGTAGATAAACTTGCCTTTAAAGTCGACACCAGCAGGTAAACCTTCGCCATTTTCAAGCATGGTCTGAATGCGTTTATGAGCCGCATCACGACCAGTAAGAATCTTGCCTGAAAGCAGAACCGTTTCGCCAGTCTTCCACTGCTCAACGTCAGCCTGAGTCACTTCATCAAGGTTAACACGGCGAGTATTTGCTCCTGCTTCCCAAGTGATATCCGGCCACTCTTCCAGTTTAGGTGGTGTGAGATCCGCAGGACCTGTTCCATCTAGTGTGAAGTGTACGTGACGAGTCGCAGCACAGTTAGGGATCAAACAAACAGGCTTAGAAGCTGCGTGCGTTGGTGCCGTTTTGATTTTCACATCAACAACCGTAGTCAGGCCACCAAGGCCCTGAGCGCCAATACCCAATTTGTTTACGCGATTAAAGATATCAAGACGAAGTTCTTCTTCCGCGTTTTCCGGACCACGATCAATCAGCTCTTGAATATCGATGTGTTCCATCAGTGATTCTTTGGCTAGAACTGCTGCTTTTTCAGCGGTACCACCAATACCTATGCCCAGCATGCCTGGTGGACACCAACCCGCCCCCATTGTAGGTAGCGTTTTTTCAACCCATTCTGCAACGTCATCAGATGGGTTAAGCATAACCATCTTAGTTTTGTTCTCACTACCGCCGCCTTTAGCCGCGATTTGAATCTCAACCTTGTCACCTGGCACCATGTTGATGTGAACCACCGCTGGCGTGTTGTCTTTGGTATTAATACGCTTGCCCGCCGGGTCCATCAGAACCGATGCACGTAGAGGGTTGTCCGGATTGGTGTATGCCTGGCGAACACCTTCATCGACCATCTGCTGAACAGTCAAGTCAGTTGAATCCCATTGAACGGCCATACCAACATTGACGAAACACGTCACGATACCAGTATCCTGACAGATCGGGCGGTGACCTTCAGCAGACATTCGAGAGTTAATCAGAATTTGAGCAATGGCATCTTTTGCTGCCTGGCTCTCTTCACGTTGATAGGCTTTTTCTAGGGCTTGGACAAAGTCTAATGGGTGGTAATAAGAAATGTACTGGAGCGCATCAGCAACACTGCTGATCACATCCTGTTGACGAATTACGGTCATTGCATGCCTCGTTATATTTGTGCTTCCTTTATTCGGCCGGACACAAGGGTTTGCTTATTGATGTTGTATTTGCCAAACACTGGTGTAGCGACCTTTGATGCCATTATGATACTCTTGCTTTCCTCAACACGCCACGTAATCAACGATCTCTTTGTCACAAATTAAACAAATGAATAACATCACGCCAAATCGCTTAGAAATCAAACCGATCCCATATAAAAAAGACCTCGCGGTTACACTGTTTGATAACATCGAATCCTTGCCTTGGGCGATGCTACTGCGCTCACCTTCGTCAAGTCACGTCGACAGCCGATTTGATATTCTGGTCGCAGAGCCAGTGGCGACGATCACTACTGCTGGCAATACCAGTACGATTGAGTCCGAGCAAGGGACAGAAGTCTCGCAACAGAATCCATTCGAGCTCCTTAAACAAGTTCAGGCGCGCGTATTACCTGATGTTGATTACCATGGCGAATTACCCTTTGTTGGCGGTGCATTGGGCTACTTTGCTTATGATTTGGGTCGCCATGTCGAACGCATGCCGGAGCTTGCCGAACATGATTTAGTTACCCCTGATATGGCTGTTGGTCTCTATAACTGGGCGCTGATTGTCGACCACCAACAAAACAGCGCCTGCTTGGTAGGTAGCGAGTTAGAGAGTCGTTGGCAATGGTTGACTCAACACGAAAGTGCCAACGCAGACAGTTTTGCCCTGACAGGTCCGTGGCAATCAAATATGACTAAAGCCAGCTATAGCGACAAATTCATGCAGGTACAAGAATACCTGCGCAGTGGCGATTGTTATCAAATCAATCTGGCGCAGCGCTTTAAAGCTTCCTATCAAGGGAGTGAATGGCACGCATATCGAAAACTGGAACAGGTCAACCAAGGTCCGTTCTCTGCCTTCATCCGCACCGAGCAAGGAGCGATTTTAAGCGTGTCACCTGAGCGTTTTCTGCAGGTTAAAGATCGTCACATTGAAACCAAACCGATTAAAGGAACACGTCCGCGTAGCGATGATCCTATCATTGATGAGCAGGCTGCCCATGACCTGGCGAATGCGGAAAAAGATCAGGCAGAAAACCTGATGATTGTCGATTTACTGCGTAATGATGTTGGCCGAGTCGCCAAACCGGGTACTGTCCATGTGCCAAAACTGTTCGACATCGAAAGCTTTCCTGCTGTTCATCACCTGGTGAGTACAATTCGCGCACAACTAGACCAGCAATACAGCGCAGTCGATTTACTGCGAGCCTCTTTCCCTGGCGGTTCTATTACTGGCGCCCCTAAAGTGCGAGCAATGGAGATCATTGAGGAACTAGAACCTCATCGTCGTAATGCTTACTGCGGAAGTATTGGCTATATCAGCCGTCATGGTCAGATGGATACGAGTATAACGATACGCACACTTGTCGCTGAACAAGGTCAACTGCATGTCTGGGCCGGCGGCGGTTTGGTTGCCGATAGCCTGTGTGACAGTGAGTATCAAGAAACGCTCGACAAACTGAGCCGAATTCTTCCGCTGCTGGCTCAGTAGTCAGATAGCCTTTACAGCCACTTCTCGAGCATTAATTTAAGATCTTTAGCGGTATAGGGTTTGGTGAGAATGTCATCCATACCGCTTTGAATGCACTTTTCCCTTTCTTCTAAAGTAGTGCCTGCTGTCAGTGCAATGATTGGTAGTTTACACTGCTGCTCACGTAAGTAAGCCGTGGCTTCGAAACCATCCATCTCTGGCATACGACAATCCATAAACACAATGTCATAGTGTCCGGCGGATACCGCTTTAATCGCTTCAACGCCATTTGTCGCAATGTCCGGTGTAATGGAGAGTTTTTTAAGCATTTGGTTAATGATAACCTGATTCATACGAATATCATCCACGACCAATATAGATAAGTCTTCAAACGACTTGGGGTTTATCTCTACACTGACTGGATTGTCGGATGTACTGCTCAGGGTTGTCACTTTTAGCGGAATGGTTACGTTAAAACAGCTTCCTTTACCAAGCTCACTGGTCAGAGAGATTTCCCCCAACATCAGTTCGACTAGGTTTTTGCATATCGCCAGGCCAAGACCAGTACCTTCAAAGTTTCGTTTCGCTGATCTATCGACCTGAATAAAAGGTGTGAACAGTTGATCGTGAAGCTCGTTACTAATACCAACACCACTGTCTATAATCGACATTTTAAGACAATCAACGTCCCATTCTGCAACCAGCTTTACCTCTCCCTGCGCGGTGAACTTAATCGCGTTGCCGACCAGATTCACCACGATCTGCCCTATTCGCTCAAAGTCACCGATAAATGCCGCCGGTAACTGGTTGGTCTGCTCAATCGTAAACTCAATGCCCTTTTCCTGCGCTTTAGGCCTGAAAATACCATCAATCATATTGCTCAGCTCAACCCAGGAGAATTGTGAAGGAATAAGTTCCATCATTCCGGCGTTCATCTTACTAAAGTCGAGGATATCGTTGATGATATGACGAAGAAGGTCTCCTGAGTGAGCAAGATTGCTCAATAACGTTTGTTGTTCTTCATTAAGACTGGTGTCGGCAAGGAGTTCTGCACTGCCGAGAAGCCCATTTAACGGTGTCCTCAACTCATGGTTAATCATTGCGACAAATTCTTTGGTCGACCGCTCAGACTCTTCAGCTCTTGCTCGTGCCTCCTGATGACGAGTCACAATCATTTGTCGACTGATCGCACTGCATAATAGCTCCCCGACCAACATCACCTGACTGATAACAAAATCGCGATCTATACCGCTTTCTACAACATGTACGGATAACTCACCTACCGCTTTGTGGTCTACCTCTATGGGTATACGTAGTGTATCTCCGTCCCATACTGCATAGGGTTTAATCGATTCGACTGCACGGGCTTCAACACCACCAAACTCGTTGCCAACGATGGTCGCAACCAAATCGGCTTCGATAAACAAGCCGGCATTATCAAGCGCGTTGGATGAAGTCAGGCGCTCTAACAAACTCGAAATCAAACCATCATCGAGTGTACGACTCAAAAAAGCACGTCCAAAGTGGACTAATGCTTCATTGATTTGCTGCTCAAATTCCAGCTTATCCAGATCGCTACGCGTCTGCCGCTTGAGCTGGGTAAGTACCAACTCTAGATGTTGATTTGCTTCATATAATTCAAGACTCTTGTTTTCCAGCAACTGTTCAGCTTGCTTGCGAGCCGCTATTTCTCGAGCTAATTTTCGTTCGAGTGGCGAGTCCTTTTGATTATCTTTATCCAATCAGCTCCACCTTGAATCTCACCTGACTCCCATCACTCTTCACCTTATCCATAGTGATCGCCAGTGACTGGTTGTAAAACTCGGCACACCCCTCAATCAATCCAAAACAGACATGAGACATACAACGAACACTGAGATAATCGAATACCATCTCTGTTTTAGATTCGGATATAAATTCAAATGCAGGTGGGTTGGCTTCGGGATAGAGCTTTTTGACTTCGATATGGATGTAATCTTCAACTAACTTGATGAATTGAAACGTCGTTTTACAGTCTTGTAGGCTACTATTATTAGGTAGAGTGTTATAAAGGTTTTTAAAAACGGATTGTCCGAACACACGTTGTAAATCTTCTGGAGCGATTCCTGTATGTTTACTTAGTTGCGTTATGAGTCGAACAAGTTTGCGATGGTCATAGCTTCCAACGGTGGTATAGACACCATTATCACCAGCTTCTAAAAGTATGCTATCCAACTCATCTAAGCCAAACTTTTGTTCCACAAGATCCATAAACTCGGTGAAGATAATCCCTTTCATATTTGGCTCTATCCTTGCGTTGGTAAGTCTAGTAGCAAGCATGAGCCATATTTACGCCTTTTTCAAATATCCGTAGGAGCTAACGTGTTGTCAGAGCTAAATAAAAGTCACATTATTCAACGTTTTCAATTACAGCAGACTGTCGACTATCATCAAGAGGCGTTAAGGCGTGTCTCCCACCTAAAACAGAGCAACCTGCGTAAAGCATCTGTCCTTATTGGCTTTGTTGAACGAAAAGACGGTTTAAACATTATCTTCACGCGCCGCGCTCGGCACCTAAAACACCATCCAGGTCAGATCAGCTTTCCCGGCGGTAAGTATGAACCTACTGACTCCGACTTATCAGAGACCGCCTTACGAGAAACTTTTGAAGAAGTGGGAATTGAGAGAGACAAAATAGAGATTTTTTGGCCAAATGCCAGAATTAGTCACCATCAGTAAGTTCACCGTAACGCCGTTTTTAGCCTTTGTCTCTGCTGATTACCGAATACAGATTGATCACAATGAGGTTGATGAGTTATTCGAGGTTCCGGCGTCGATCGTTCTGGATAAAAACCACCTTCATAGCCAGCAGTTTAAAGTTAATAATTTTTCACATCGTGTCTTTGGTCTGTCTTATCAGCACCACTTTATTTGGGGAATGACAGCGCAAATCATTCATGCAATGCAGAATCATATTATGCATCAATACTAAATTGGTCATACAAAGACATATTCTGTTCACATTAGTTAAATTACCTATCAATAAGGCAATCGTTTTCTTGCGACAAACATAAAACAATTTAATAACAACATTAGTTTTTCTAATGCCTGCCATTAGCATAAATCACTAGTAGCACATCATTTTCGTGAGCAAAAACCTGTTTTTGACATATCATTACATAGCTCGTATCAATTCATGATTTAGATCTAGTTTTCCTGCAAGATTTTTATGCAAAATTGCACCCGACTTATTTCCTGTTCCCAAAAAATGAGTATCACAAAATGAATACTACAACTTCTGCGGCTTCAACCGCACAATCGTCTAGTAAGTTTACTTACAAAGACTTCACTTGGTGTCTGTCGCTTTTCGGTACTGCGGTAGGTGCTGGCGTACTGTTCCTTCCAATTAAAGCTGGTGCAGGTGGTTTCTGGCCATTAGTTATCCTTGCTCTAATCGCGGCACCAATGACTTGGTTCGCTCACAAATCTCTGGCACGTTTCGTACTATCAGCTAAGAACCCTGAAGCAGATATCACAGACACTGTTGAAGAACACTTCGGTAAGACTGGCGCAAACCTTATTACTTTTGCTTACTTCTTCGCTATCTACCCAATCGTTCTAATCTATGGTGTTGGTATCACAAACACAGTTGATTCATTCCTAGTTAACCAAATGGGTATGGAATCAATTCCTCGTTGGTTACTATCAGGTGCACTGATCGCAGCTATGACTGCTGGTGTGGTCTTTGGTAAAGAACTTATGCTTAAAGCAACTTCAGCAATGGTTTACCCACTTGTTGCAATTCTGCTAGCACTTTCTTTCTACCTAATTCCTGATTGGAACACTTCAATGATCGAAGTTTCACCTGACTGGGGTTCAATGCCAACTATCGTTTGGCTAGCGATTCCGATCATCGTGTTCTCTTTCAACCACAGCCCAATCATTTCTCAGTTCTCTAAAGAACAACGTCTACAACACGGTGACAACGCAGTTAAGAAAACTGACGCTATCACTGGTGGTGCAGCGATGATGCTTATGGGCTTCGTAATGTTCTTCGTATTCTCTGTAGTACTTTCTCTATCTCCAGAACAACTAGCGATGGCTAAAGAGCAAAACATCTCTGTTCTTTCTTACCTAGCGAACGTTCACGAGTCTCCACTGATTTCTTACATGGGTCCTCTGGTTGCTTTCGCAGCAATTACTTCTAGCTACTTTGGTCACTTCCTGGGTGCGCACGAAGGTCTGGTTGGTCTAATCAAGTCTCGTTCACAAACTCCTGTAAGCAAGATCGAGAAAGGTTCTCTACTGTTCATCGTTATCACTACTTGGATCGTAGCTATCGTTAACCCAAGTATCCTGGGTATGATTGAAACAATGGGTGCTCCAATGATTGCAGCTATCCTGTTCCTAATGCCTGTGTTCGCGATGCAGAAAGTACCAGCAATGGCTAAGTACAAAACTTCTGCTCCTGTACAGATTTTCACAACTATCTGTGGTCTTGCGGCAATTAGTTCTGTAATCTACGGCGCTCTTTAATCTCTAGACTGACTTTAGTCTGATTAATCCAAGAATATAACGATAATAAAAAGCCTCCCTATCCCCCTGGGAGGCTTACTTTTGAGGTAATCGATATGATTAGTGTTTTTGACATCTATAAAATCGGTGTTGGTCCTTCAAGCTCACATACAGTGGGACCAATGAAAGCGGGTAAAGAATTTATTGATGATTTACGTTCAATGGGAAAATTGCGCGACATCACTAAAATCACCGTTGACGTTTATGGATCACTATCACTGACAGGGAAAGGTCACCACACAGATATCGCTATCATCATGGGTCTTGCTGGCAACACCCCTGAGAAAGTGGATATTGATTCTATCCCGGGCTTTATTGCTCGCGTAGAAGAAACTGAGCGCCTTCCTGTTGGCATGCACTGTCACACAGTATCGTTCCCGAAAGATGGCGGTATGAACTTCCATACTAGCAACCTTGAGCTACACGAAAACGGCATGCAGATCCACGCGTGGATCGGTGACGAAAAAGTGTACTCTAAGACTTACTACTCTATCGGCGGTGGTTTCATCGTTGATGAAGAGAACTTCGGTAAAGAAGAAGAGAACCCTATTAAGTCTCCTTACGAGTTTACAACGGCAGAAGAGTTGGTAAACCAATGTAAGGAACACGGTCTTTCTATCAGCACACTGGTAATGAAAAACCAAGCGGCACTTCATTCAGACGAAGAGTCTCGTACTTACTTTGCAAATATCTGGAAGACCATGCGTGACTGTATGGACCGCGGTATGAATACTGAAGGCATTCTGCCTGGACCACTACGTGTACCACGTCGTGCTGCAGCACTTCGCCAGCAACTGCTCACTTCAGAGAAAACAACTAACGACCCAATGTCAGTAGTTGACTGGGTAAACATGTTTGCTTTCGCAGTTAACGAAGAGAATGCAGCAGGTGGCCGAGTGGTAACTGCTCCAACAAACGGTGCGTGCGGCATTATTCCGGCAGTACTGGCTTACTACGATAAGTTTATTCAGACGGTTACTGAGAAAGACTACATCCGTTACTTTGCAGCGTCTGGTGCAATTGGTGGTCTATACAAGCGTAACGCTTCTATCTCTGGTGCTGAAGTAGGCTGTCAGGGTGAAGTGGGTGTTGCATGTTCAATGGCAGCAGCGGGTCTGGCTGAGCTTATGGGCGGAAGCCCTGAGCAAGTGTGTATGGCGGCAGAAATCGCTATGGAACACAACCTAGGCCTAACATGTGACCCTGTAGCAGGTCAGGTTCAGGTACCATGTATCGAGCGTAACGGTATTGCAGCAGTTAAAGCAATCAACTCGACTCGTATGGCTCTGCGTCGTTCTTCTGCACCGACTGTTTCTCTGGATAAGGTTATTGAAACTATGCTAGAGACAGGTAAAGACATGAACGCGAAATACCGCGAAACATCTCAAGGTGGTCTGGCAGTTAAAGTTATCTGCTAACCCCAAAGCTATACAACAAAGCCCGGGCACACTGCCCGGGCTTTTTATTAATGACTTCCCCGAATCTATTTCACCGCCCAAATACGTCATTTGGTATAGTTTATAAAAAAATATAAATATGTCGCTATATCCAAATACTTTGGATATGCTCGCATTTAATCACATCCAAACGCTTCATTTATTGATAACTTCGTCCCCTTTTCAACTCAGGGGTTATTATTCGAATGATTAGGTTTGAACTTGGAAGTCAAATCTGCGTGTGCCTGTCGGAAGAAGAGCTTTCAATTGAGATCGGACAACAACGACATGCATCCCTTGCTATTACTGACAATGAATATCTTATATTAAGCACTATATCCGCATACGGGACGTTAAACTCTCCAATATCCCAGAGAGCCATCGAGAATAAGCTAGCGCAAAACCATCAAGTGACATTGCCAGAAAACGGTTTTAAAAATGTTATCGCCTCACTACGTAAAAAATTTAAAAAGCTGATCAAGCCTCATCTAGAGACAAGAAAAAACATTATCGAAAACATTCATCGTATTGGATATTTCGTTCCGTTCGAAAGTCAGGACAGTCAGAAAAATGGAGCCGAGCAACAAAAAAGAGTGAATAGAGTTGCTAAGAATGCTGTCGTCACTGCGCTTAAATATTGCCTCACCAGCCGAAAGCTTTATTTTGATCTTGGGCTTGTTTTAATGCTGTCTAGTATTGGGTTTATCTTTGTTTGCTACATCACTATTAATGCCCTTATTACGCAGAGCTACTTTAGTGACGTTAATGACTTCACAGATGCTCTCGCTGAGCAAAGCTGTTTTGCAGAACAAACAACACTGAGTTCAATGTTCGCTCAAGTGGAGCTCGTTGAATCAAGTATGATGATCGACCGATACAATACTCGTTGCCTTGTAACACCTGAACATGTAATGCCTGTAAGCAAACAGCAATATGACAAATGGCTTGAGAACAGCAACTACATCATGCATGAGTTTGATAAGAAGGGAACGACAATGGTGGTTCGAGTGAAGAACATTAATCTCGCGAGAAGCATAGAAGGCCATCTATCAAGCTTCTTTCTCAAGGGGATGAAAATCTGCACCAACACGGGCACATCGCTCCATGTAGGTAAAACGGATGGGCGACCGTCAATAAGTAAGGAAACTAATGCTGGTTATACAGAGTTCTTTTACATATCCAACCCTATACGTAATATCTTGCTGATCACCATGATCATGGTGGTGATGCTGCGGTATAGAAACTTGATTGCGATAAGCCGATATTTCTTAGGAATCAGACGATTCGGTATGAAGCTAGAACCGATCTATGACACTGAAGGACACGTTAATCTGCACTATGAAGCACTCTCCCGCTTCACGACTTCTAATACACAAAAGTTTATCGAAACTCTTATCGCCAGAGACTTATTGCTTACGCATACACTGTTGGTTATCAAGACCTTGTATGCAGAAGAAACGAACCTGCTTGCTCCAGTAAGCGTCAATGTGTGCCCCTCTCTCTTAAAGGGAGATAACTTTCGAGCACTTTACCAGTGCTTAACTCAGTACGATTGCCACTATCTGACTATCGAAGTTACTGAAAATGCGTCGATGTACTATACCGAAGAGATTTATCGCAATATCAGACTCATCAAATCTCTCGGCTGTAAAATAAGCATTGATGACTTTGGAACAGGAAACAACAACGTCGAATTGATTGGTAAAATTAAACCTGATTACCTCAAAATTGACCGAGATTTTGTTATCGGAATGCGCCAGGATGAGAAGAAAATAGAAACGGTTCGCCAGCTTATTGCAATGGGTAAAGCCTACCAGTGTAGAATTATCGTTGAAGGTGTTGAAACGGCGGAATGTGCTCACCTGCTGACAAAGCTAGGAGCTAAAATTCATCAGGGCTTCTATTATTCCCTAACCTAAAACTGTAAACAAAGGTGGCTTAGGCCTCCTTTGTTCTCTTCATTTAAATCACTCCTCATCCTGGTTTACCATACAGCTGTCAATAATTACCTTTGATACAAGTATCATCACAAGCTGTTGTTTGTGAGATATCATTCATATTTTTGTAACTCCAATTAATACCAACAAATAGAATTGTGACCAACCTTAAACTTACTGTCATAACAAATATCTATCGTGAATAGGATTTTTTAATCCAATGAGAAAACCTATGACAACAAAAATAACCAAACTACTCGCTAATCGCTTTAGTGTGCTCTCCTATGGCTTTTGCACAAATACAGAATGGCGACTTCGAGCAGTGGAATGGAAATACCCCCTCTAACTGGACGGTTATCGACCCTGGTATATCAGTAGCCCCATCTAGCGCTCAAATAAAGAGTGGAGGCTTATCCGCACAAATTACTATCAATACAGGGACGCAGAGTAACACCGACTTTTTGCAGACCATTTCCGTAGAGCAAGGAAAGACTTACCCATTTTCTGCAGCCATTTATCATACCGAAGGTAAGGTAAAAGCCCGGCTGATTGTCGACGGTTACCAGAATTACTCAGACCCATCGAAAGTCCACCAATGGCAGGACCTCAGTTATACATACACTGCCACCAGCAGCAAAAACATTCAGGTTGGACTCAGGTTTTACGACGTGACAGGCTTTGATGGCTCAGAAGCGGTTTATGTCGATAATTTCCAACCATCCGATAGCTCCGAACCTCAGCCAACTACCTGCGACAAGACCAATTTAACCCTTTCATTGACTACCGACCAATATGGCTCAGAAACGTCCTGGAATATCAAGGACAATGCCTCGTCTATCGTTTCTTCTGGCGAGGGTTACGACAACTCTACCACCTATACCAAAGACATTTGTTTAGCCGATGGCAGTTATCAGTTTACTATCTTAGACAGCTACGGGGACGGGATTTGTTGTAGCTCAGGTAACGGCTCTTACGTTCTGAAAAATGATCAGGAAATCATAGCGTCCGGCGGCGAATTTCAAGCTAGTCAATCGACTAGCTTTACTCTTGGTAGCACTACACCACCGCCAACGAGCGACTACTATGATTCCGTGCAGGGCAAGTCAGGATTTGAGTTAAAAACTGCACTGCATGATCTCATTAAGGATCACAACAGCCGAGGCTATTCCGCTATTTGGACTCTGGTTAAAGACGCCGACATCGATAACTATTACGAGAAAGACGGCTCAATTCTCGATGTCTACTCTGAAAAGCCTGAAACATCAGACTCTGTTAGTTTCACAAAAGTGACAGACCAGTGCGGGCAATATAGTCAAGAAGGCGACTGCTATAATCGCGAGCACTCCTTCCCTAAGAGCTGGTTTGGCGGCAAGGTGGAACCGATGAACTCAGACGCTCACCATCTGTTCGCTACCGATGGCTATGTCAATGCAAAACGCAGTAACTGGCCTTTTGGTGAGGTTGCGAGTGCAACTTACGTCTCAAGTAATGGTTCTAAGCTAGGTAGCACCAGCAGCTCATTAGGATATAACGGTACGGTGTTTGAGCCTATTGATGAGTTCAAGGGAGATTTCGCACGCGCCTATTTCTACATGGCCACTCGATATGAGAATGTGATTGGCAGTTGGCAAAACAACAGCACTAATTCGGATGCAGTCCTTG
The DNA here is from genome assembly GCF_000189255.1 of Vibrio brasiliensis LMG 20546. GTDB lineage: Bacteria > Pseudomonadota > Gammaproteobacteria > Enterobacterales > Vibrionaceae > Vibrio > Vibrio brasiliensis. The sequence goes on from NZ_AEVS01000045.1 coordinate 26,392, forward strand.
ACGGCACGAGTACAACGGTTTTTGAGCCCTGGTTACTGTCAATGCTAAAACGTTGGCACAAAGAAGATCCTGTCAGCACCAAGGAAATCGATCGAAACCAAGCGGTATTTGAGTTTCAGGGAAACCGAAACCCATTTATCGACCATCCAGAATTTGTCACTCAAATTTGGGGTAACTAATCTCAATACAACAATAGGCGCTAATCAGCGCCTATTGCTTAGTATTCTATTTGGTCGCTTATATAACTTGCGATGCAAGCAAAAACGTACCGAACGCCAGTCCAAACAGCATCATCGTTTTGCCTCCTTCAGCGGCATAACGCTCACTTAAGGTATCCGCTAGTCTCAGTTTGTACACCATAGCAAGAGGGACAAATACCGCCAAGAACACTAGGATGATGCCCGCGTAAGCCAGTACCGATAAGAACTGATCTGCCGCCATGATTGCGCCAATAAGTGGGAACACAAAGGTAATCACATACGTCACTACACGATTCTGTTTAAACGTATCGCTATTTTGATGGTACAGTGACATTGCGACGCCAAAGAACGAAGTTAGCAGTGCTAAGCCAGTGAATACCGAAAGGAAACCGCCGACCCATGGCGCCTGATGTTCAAAGCCAGCCATAAGCTCAGATACGCTTGCAAACTGCTTTAGCTTTTCAGCAGGCAGATTACCTACCACTGCAAACAACCAACATAAGTAACACGCTAACGGAATGAGTGAACCAATGATCACCATATTGCGTAGCTGTTTATCTGTCGCTTCCGTGTTGTATGACACCAGGCTCGGGATGACAACCATAAAGCCAAAACTGGTGAAGAGAACTGCGCTCGTCTGAATCAATCCAACATGGTCGTTGTTACTCACTTGGCTCAGGTTAGCCAGTGAAAACTCGGGTAACAGCACCGCTAGTGTCATCAACAAGCTAGCAAGCATGACAAAAAACAGCAGTCGATTGAGCTTATCAATCACGCCAGTACCACAGGCAACAATTGCCCCCGTAGTCAAAGTAAACAGGATCTGGCTATGCATAAAGCTCAGTTCGATACCAACCGCGCTGGCAGCCTGAACTAACAGGTCTGACGCTCCAAGGATGTATGCCATCAGTAAGCAGATCAATAAGGCGTAAAGCAGTCCGTTGGTGATTAGCTGTCCGCCCTTACCTAAGGTCTTACGAGCGATTGAGTTTAGTCCCAGTCCGCCACCCGATTTGATGGTTGCTTCTAGTAGTAATAACGCGGAGTAGGTGGTGCCAAACCAAATCAGCACCATTAATAATGTGCCGTAAAGTAAGCCGAATTGAGCAAGTACCATTGGGATTGCAAGCATGCCTGCGCCAAGAGCTGTGCCAGCGATGATCAGAGCGCTGCCGATAAGTTTTGTATTCATTTTCTATAAAACCGTAATTAATTAAATTTGTTTAGATGTGCGAAAGCACAGACGTAGTGGCCCTGAACGGGAATCAATACGAAAAATAAAATCGAGAAAATGAATATGGCTGCAATAAGGTATTGCTAAGACGGGAGAAAGCAGAGAGAGAAGAAAAGCGTGCTAGTAACGATGAAACAGCATGGGGCGACCCTTCAGTGGGTTCCAGAATAGGTGTGGTAATCTTGAAAATCATTAAGATGTCCTAATACAACAGACAATCCATTGGAAACGCGTAACACATCCTGAGTTACGTTATCTCAAAACGAGATAAAAACATCTTATCGACTGAAACTTTAATTGCAATGCCCCTACAGCCAAGTGGTTAAAGAAGCATCAACAGAGCAAAACGTATGCTTTACTCCTCTGTGACCACTCGACCTTTAATCTCATTACCGGCATCGCGAATAAGATCAATCGGTGACATGATAACGCCCTTAACCGCCCCCTGAGTCGCTTGTTGTGCTATATCCTGGCTTTTCTCAACAATCTGGTCAGCTTTGACGAGAATTGGGGGAATTTCTTTACGCAGCGCCTGAGATTCCGCCACCACCAGAGGGACAGTTTCTTGTCTGTAACCTTGGCTCTCTACAAGTACTTTCGGGATCACGTTAACACGATACTGCTTCGCTTCACTAACAATTGGCGGCACGACTTGCTGACGGTACAGGCTGACTTCCTCAACAATGGCCGGGATCTTTTGATCAATTGAGCTCGCCGTCTTGTTAGTATCAACCACCGCAGCGGTTACCCCATCAACGCTCGCGATAACACTTGGCAACAAAGCTTCCAACGTGTCTGCCACCTCAAGCCACTGAGCGACTTGTAGATTTTCCGACAGCCCTTGTACGTCATCCAGAATCTGCGGGTAAGTATCGATAACCTCCCCCACTTTGTTGGTCATAGAGTGGATCGAATAACCTAGATAGAATATTGAAATCGCAAGTAGTAGTTGAATTGCTGAGCCGATCTTTGCTGCCATACTCATTCCTTGAAAAGTACTGCCTGTATTGGCCAATAATAGCCTAAATGAGGTTTTAAAAAGTGAAAACATTTATGTTTTCATGTCGATACCGCTACATCTTGCCTCAAAAAAACGGCTCATTTCCAATTAGCTCTGATATCGAAAGTACAAAAATTATTCATTGCTGTCTCATACCTTCTAGCACGCCGAAATGTCGTCACGCGTCAAAGTTTTGTTCACAGCCCCCTTACATCACATTTACAATAGCCTCACAGAGAGTGAGGTCACAGTATAAAATTTACCGTCTTCCCTTCCGTCAACTTATAAGGGAAACTTTTGAAGTCTATTCCAATTATTAATACTACTTCTGACAATGCGCCTATCAATAACAAATAAATTGCTCATCACACTGCTTACGGTCTTCGGCTCTGTGCTTGTTGCCTCGACGACCTACCAGTACTTACAGCAACGTGAGTTGATCAACTCTGTGCTAAGTGAACAGTTACATGACAAAGCGAGTAACTATTTTGACAGCCTGAATATGATGATGCTCACCGGTACCATGGCGCAAAAAGAGACCTTGCGTCAGAAGGCTCTTGCACAGGATGGTATTGAGAATGTTAAAGTTCTTCGTGCTGAGGCGGTAAGCAAGCTGTATGGCCCGGGTCAGGAAAACCAGAAGCCGACAGATGAGATTGACCAGCGCGCGCTTAACGGTGAACTCGTCATTGAGCCATTATCAGCTGATTGGGGTAAAGGCATTGTTGTCGCCCTGCCTATGAAATCTAGTGAAAATTATCGCGGCACGAACTGTGTTGCCTGTCACATGGCTCCTGAAGGCGAAGTTTTAGGTGCAATTCGTCTTGAGTACAACTTATCTCACGTAAACGACCTGATTAAAGATCGAGCTCTTATTGCCTTGGCCATCATGTCAGCCTTCGGTTTTGTTGGCTTCCTGATCACCCTGGCTCTTATTCGTAAAATCATCGTGCGACCAATTCAGAAAACCTCTGGTTTCATGCAGAGTCTGAGTGAAACCAAAGATCTATCTCAGCGTCTTGCCAGTACGCAAAAGGATGAAATTGGCCAGTTATCCGGCGCAATTAACTCCTTTATGGATACGGTTAATCACAGCCTTGTTCAGGTTCAATCGACCTCACACAAAGTCGCCAGCAGTGCTTCAGAGCTTACTCAGGTTGCTCAAGTAACCGATGACGCCGCGAACAATCAGCAGAACGAAACCGCAGACGTGCAAGACAACATTGAACAGATGCAGTCACAGCAAGTTCAGGTCGAACAAGCAACAGAAGATGCCTCTTCGCTTATCAAGCATACCACTCGTGTTGCTGAGCAAAGTGCTCACAAAGCTCACGGAGCCAGCCATGAAATCAAAGGCTTAGTCACCGATATCGAGCAAGTAAAAGATAGTATTGTTGAGCTCAATAACCAGACCGCAGAAGTTTCAAGCATCCTTGAAGTAATTAAAGGTGTCGCTGAGCAAACCAACTTATTGGCACTCAACGCCGCGATCGAAGCTGCTCGTGCTGGTGAGCAAGGACGAGGTTTTGCCGTGGTTGCCGAAGAGGTGCGTAACCTTGCCAGCCGCACAGCAGAAGCAACTGGCAGTATCGAAACGATTATTTCTCAGTTCCAGCAAGATAGTGAAGCATCACTTGCGTCCGTCGATACTGTGTGTGGCACTGCTCATGAGCGTTCCACAGAAATCGAAGCACTGTCTCAGGCGATGTCTGAAGTGGTTCAGGAAATGAAACAAGCGTTAGCTCATGCCAACAGTATTCAGCAGCAATCAAGCAGCACTGCTGAACTTAGTCATCAGGTACAGAATAAGGTTCAGGTCATTACTCAGCACGCCAACCAGACTTCAGAGTCGGCAGCTCAGACTCATGATATCAGTATGAATCTTGAGCAACTTTCTGAACATCTTGAGACGCTGCTCGACCAATTCACCCTTTCTGGCAAAAAATAGCGTGATATTAGGAATTTTTGTTCGACTAAATGACAATAAAGGTTGAAGCATAATATTTGAAAGGTAATATGTTCCATTGAATCTATAGCATTCTATCCAACCCAATGCTTGCTCATCATTTATCCTGTTGAGTATCGTGCATTGGGTTGAATTTTTACCTCAATGGAGAATATTTCTAACATGACTTACGCGCCTGTATCAGACGTTTTGAAAGGTCAGCTAGCAGTAGACAGTGAAGTTACTGTTCGTGGCTGGATCCGTTCACGTCGTGATTCCAAAGCTGGAATCTCTTTCCTTGCCATTTATGACGGCTCTTGTTTCGACCCGATTCAGGCCGTGGTCCCAAATAATCTTAATAATTACGAAGACGAAGTACTTAAGCTAACTACAGGCTGCTCTGTTGAAGTAACTGGTAAGATTGTTGAGTCTCCTGCGAAAGGTCAGGACTTTGAACTGGCTGCAACTGACGTAAAAGTTGTTGGCTGGGTTGAAGATGCTGACACTTACCCAATGGCAAAAACTCGTCATTCTATTGAATACCTACGTGAAGTTGCGCATCTACGTCCGCGCACTAACGTAATCGGTGCAGTAGCACGTGTACGTAACTGCCTGTCTCAAGCGATTCACCGCTTCTACCACGAGCAAGGTTACTTCTGGGTATCAGCGCCACTAATCACAGCTTCTGATGCAGAAGGTGCTGGTGAAATGTTCCGCGTTTCTACGCTAGACATGGAAAACCTACCTCGCACAGACAAAGGCGATGTTGATTACAACGAAGACTTCTTCGGTAAAGAGACCTTCCTGACAGTATCTGGTCAGCTAAACGCGGAAGCGTACGCTTGTGCACTGAGCAAGGTTTACACTTTCGGCCCGACTTTCCGTGCTGAAAACTCAAACACCAGCCGCCACCTAGCGGAATTCTGGATGGTTGAACCTGAAGTAGCATTTGCTGATCTGAACGACGTAGCTAAGCTATCTGAAGATATGCTAAAGTACGTATTCAAAGCTGTACTTGAAGAGCGTCGCGATGACCTTGAGTTCTTTGCGCAGCGTATCGACAAGGAAGCAATCACTCGTCTTGAGCAGTTTGTTTCTTCTGACTTTGCACAAGTTGACTACACTGACGCGATCCAAATCCTACTGGACTCTGGTCGTGAGTTCGAATTCCCTGTTGAATGGGGTATCGATATGTCTTCTGAGCACGAGCGTTACCTCGCTGAAGAGCACTTCAAAGCACCTGTAATCGTTAAGAACTACCCGAAAGACATCAAAGCTTTCTACATGCGTCTCAACGAAGATGGTAAGACTGTAGCTGCAATGGATGTTCTGGCACCTGGTATTGGTGAGATCATCGGTGGTTCTCAACGTGAAGAGCGTCTGGAAGTACTTGATGCACGTATGCGCGAAATGGGTATCGACCCAGAGCACATGAGCTGGTACCGCGACCTTCGCCGCTACGGCACAGTGCCACACGCTGGCTTTGGTCTGGGCTTCGAGCGTCTAGTCTCTTACGTAACAGGTATGGGCAACGTTCGTGACGTGATCCCATTCCCACGTACACCACGCTCTGCGAACTTCTAAACTTAGAAGCTTCACCAGATTGAAAACCTCCGCTAATGCGGAGGTTTTTTTATGCCATAAACAAGCTAGTACCTAAGTATAAAAATTTGAACACTTACTTACCGTTACTGGGATTAGAAAAGCATCAATAAACCAGCTAATGTAAAAGTATCTTCAACGCAGTAGAGTAATGATTATGAAACTATTTAAAATTGAAGACCTCTCTTACAACGGCGTAAAAGAAGGCGTCCATAGTTGGGATCATCCGCAAGGTGATCAACCCTATTACTGGCATCCGGATTGGCTGCATGTAGCAGAAGACATTACTGGCTTACACGGACGACAAGCGCTAGATGTGAAAGAGGGAGAAACAGCCAACGAGGAACACGCTAAACAAGCGATTGTTGATCATCTCAACAACAGAAATGATGCGAAGTAATCATTAGACCTCCTTATCGAGGAGGTCTGGATAACGGTTGGTCAGTCAGTGACTTTAGCTGCGTAATAGATACCAAACAGACACAAACCAAACATGACAAACGGTATCGCCGCGGCGGTGTATTCGGTCCATGCCATTTCGGCGAAAGATTTAGCTAAGATGACATGGCCAAAAACCAGTAGCGCCGCACAAACTATCGCCACTGCAATCAATCGAAACTCATGTCTATAGTGTTGTTTTTCCATAACTAATCCCTTGTATTAACAATTGGGATAATTGCATCATATCTTAGCGGTTAGGCAGCACTACAGTTTAAGTTAAAAACGCCCTATCAGTTGTCACTGTGATCTGTAATCAGTTGACCAAGCATGATGATCGCCTCACACAAGGGTTTAGTCTGCTCGAACGAAATGTTTAGACGCATACAGTTTTGATACTGTTGTTTAGAGCTGAAAAGTCGCCCATATCCAATCGAGATCCCTGACTGGCACAGATGGCGGTAAATTTGATAGGTATCGACGCTCTGTTGTAGCTCTAACCACAAGAAGTACCCCCCTTGAGGTTGAGCAACCACAGTTTGAGCAGGAAAATGCCGTTTGATTAACGTAATAAACGCCGACTGTCTGGCGGCCAACTGCTTGCGCAGTTTGCGCAGATGATTGTCATAGCTTTCATATTGCAGGTAATGAGCAACCCCTTGCTGAATCGGTCCACTGCCGGCAAGCGTGGAGATCATCTGCTGCTTTTGCAGTTTTTCGTTAAGCGCCCTATTCACCACCCAGCCAATTCGATATCCCGGACATAGCGACTTGGAAAACGAGCCACACAACAACACTCTGTCACTGCGATCCCATAGTTTTAGTGGCGCGGGTTTTACCTCACCAAAATAGAGTTCCGAATAGACGTCGTCTTCAACAAGATACACCTGATGCTGTTCCGCCAACTCGACAACGGCCTTCTTTTTGTCATCAGACATAGAGACACCCGTTGGATTCTGAAAATTGGCCATTAGCCAACAAGCCTTGACGTCATTATCGGCCAATGCGTTTGCCAGGGAGTCTAAACACAGCCCTGTTATAGGATCCACTGGCACTTCGATCGCTTTCAGTTTGAGCCGCTCGACCGCTTGCAATGCGCCGTAAAACGCCGGAGACTCGATAACAACGGTATCTCCCGGTTCACAAATCGCTTCAAGGCTCAGGTTAAGTGCTTCCATTGCACCTGAAGTTAATACGATATCCTGATGTGAGACCGCAATGCCTTCCGTGATGTAACGCTGAGCGATCAGGCGTCGTAAGCCTTCGTTACCTGGAGGCATGTTCTGAATAACCGTTTCAGCGGGAGATTTACGCCCTGCACTAGCAAGGTGACGATTGAGATCGGCAATAGGAAATAGGTGTGGAGATGGAAAGGCAGAACCTAAGGCGATATCTAACTGGCTATTATTTTTCAGGAATTCGAACAGCTCATCTTTATAATCAGGTCGAATAGTAGCGACATCGCTGTCGATACGCTCAGCACTCAAACGGGATGTGACAAAGTAGCCTGATTGAGGTCGAGCCTTTATCCATCCTTCTGACTCAAGTATTTGATAAGCCTGCAATACCGTCGCTGAACTGACTGAAAAGCTCTTACTTGTCGCTCTCAATGACGGTATTTTTTTCGCCAGCACGCCAGGTTTGTGCTTCAATTTGCTGTTTAAGCTGATTTGCTAATTGCTGATAGCGATGCATAGTTCCCTCTTATCTGACCGGCAAAGATACCACAGCTATCCATTTGATGGGCTTATCAACGTCTCACTAAGCAGGATTAATTTTAGCGCATCCCGTTTGTAGAGGCTCGTCACATTAAATATCGTAAAGTTTGTTACATTTATCAGGGATAAGTGATCCAAATAACCTTACAAGGGATGATAATAATGACAAAGTACGATTCATCACATATTCAATACAAAGGCGAGAGCAACGGTGTTCATAGTTGGACAGCACCTAGCGGTCAGCCATACTACTGGCACCCAGACTGGCTACACATTGCGGAAGACGCAACAGGCTCTCACCCTAAACAAGATATTGAGCTAACTGAAGGTGAAGCGGCGACAGAACAACATGCAGTTAAAGCAATTCTTTCGCACCTTAACAAATGGGCAGCTGACAAGTTAGGCAAAAACCCGGACATTGAGGCTAACGCGGTCGAGTCACAGCTCAACCTTAAAAAATAGTTCTCTCCAACGCACCCATCCGGGTGCGTTTTTACTTCACTCCCTTAACCAGCCAACAGCCCAATCTAATGCTAAAGTTGTAAAAATGTATCAATGAATGAAACAAACCGATAGAATGCTCGGTCTTTTATTGAGTAAACAGATAGATCTAATCATATATCTGCCTGTTTAATGGCTAGTTTTAGTCACATTGACAACGATATAAAGGCTTAACATGGTTAACTCACATTACAACGCGCCTCTGACACTCAAGCTCTACGCTCTTGCCGCAGTAGTCTTTGGGCTTTACGGTGGGCGAGTTTGTCCGATGTTAGAGACTCTTACCTTTAGTGAATTGTTTATCCACGTGTCGCTGACGTTCGGTGGCGTCTATTTAGTCCGCCACTTCTTACTACAAGACCATTCACTGGTTAAAGAGCAGCAACATGCACGTCTGGATACTACGCTGATGTTCTTCGGTAGTCTGATTCTGGCAATCTTCTACAACACCTATTACGAATTCCCACTCGACAGTAATCTAAAAGTACTACTCGGTATGACACTGTTCGGTTTTTTCACTGGTCTGCTATTGCAGTTAGACTCTAAAATTACCAGCTTTGATGCTCTGACTGGTTCGCAAAGATTCGATTTCGAGTTAAGTGGTAAACGACAGTCAATGGTCAAACAGATGATATGGCTTATCAGTCTGTTGCTATTTACCCTGACAACTATGTTAGCAATGGTTGCGGTGAAAGACATATTTTGGCTTGAGCACAATCCGGATCGAGTACTGGACGGAACAGGTAAAATCAGCGTCATCAAGGAGTTTATCTATATTTCGCTTGTTTTAGGTGCTTACACCATTGCGATTATGGTGCAGTGGAGCAAGTTAATGCGCCGCGTGTTAAGTGCCCAAGAGTACTCGCTCATTGAAGTGGCTAAGGGGAAAACTTCGACACGCGTGCCTATCTTCGAGCACAATGAACTTGGTTCAATGGCCTCGTTAACCAACCAGATGCTTGATAGCCTCGAGTCCTCACAGGATGAAGTAAAAACTACCCGTGACGTCGCAATTGTGAGTTTGTCAGCATTAGCCGAATCTCGTGATAACGAAACTGGCGCGCATATCCTGCGCACCCAAGAGTACGTCCGTGCTCTGGCGACTCATCTGGCGCAGTTTGACCATCACAAAGATCTACTGACAGACAACTATATCGAACTGCTCTACAAATCTGCGCCACTGCACGATGTAGGCAAAGTCGGTATCCCAGATAACATCCTGCTTAAACCGGGTAAATTGACCGACGAAGAGTTCGAGGTGATGAAAGGCCACCCAGAAATAGGGGCTAAAGCCCTATCGATGGCAGAGAAGCAGCTCGGAAGTAACTCCTTCCTAAAACTGGCTAAAGAGATATCACTTACCCACCATGAAAAGTGGAATGGCAGTGGTTATCCAAAAGGGCTTAAAGAACAAGAAATCCCTATTTCAGGTCGATTGATGGCATTAGCCGATGTTTATGACGCACTTATCTCTGAACGTGTATACAAAAAAGCCTTCAGCCATGAAAAGGCCAAGTCGATCATCCTTGAAGGTAATGGTTCCCACTTTGATCCTGAGATTGTTGAGGCTTTCCTTGCGATTGAAGACGAATTTGTCGCGATTGCCGATAAGTATCGCAGCATGGAAGCACGTGAAAATGAGCTTGAACAACTGATGCATGCCTAGTGGTGAACCTCTCGTTCTATTTTAACTAGAATAAAGTCCGTTTTATCGATTGATATAGCGGACTTTTTATATAGAAATCTATCTTAGAAAAGCAATCGCAACAAAATCCTAGTATTTTTGAAATTATATTTACATTGGCTGTTGTTTCCCCCCGCTTAGAAAGGTATAAATAACCGAGTTACTAATATCCTCCCTTCGATAAACATGGATGACCGTTATGTTTGAAAAAGTAGTTGCTGCTCCCGCAGACCCTATTCTTGGCCTTACTGAAGAATTTAAAAAAGACGCTCGCGCTGAAAAGATTAACTTAGGCGTTGGTATCTACAAGAATGAACAAGGTGAAACCCCTGTTCTTGCGACCGTTAAAAAAGCGGAAGCTGCACTAATCGAAACCGAAAAAACCAAGTCGTACCTAACTATCGAAGGCACTGCCGAGTACGCTCTGGCGGTACAAAAACTTCTTTTCGGCGAAGATGCTGAAATCGTTGCTGATAAGCGTGCTAAAACTGCACAAGCTCCTGGTGGTACCGGTGCACTGCGTGTTGCTGGCGAGTTCATCAAGCGTCAACTAGGCGACGCTAAGATTTGGATCAGCAACCCAACTTGGGCTAACCACAACGGTGTCTTCACTGCTGCGGGTATCGAAACTGCTCAGTACAGCTACTACAACGCTGAAACTAAAGATAAAGATTTCTCAGCTATGGTTGCGGATCTGGAGAAGGCAGCTGAAGGCGATATCGTTCTACTACACGGCTGCTGTCATAACCCAACGGGTATCGACCCAACGGCTGAAGAGTGGGAAACACTGGCTAAGCTTGTTGCTGATAAGAAACTACTTCCTCTATTCGACTTCGCTTACCAGGGTTTTGCCAAAGGCGTTGAAGAAGATGCTCAAGGCCTGCGTATCTTTGCTAAATACAACAAAGAAATCTTAGTCGCGAGCTCTTTCTCTAAGAACTTCGGTCTGTACAACGAGCGTGTTGGTGCTTTCACTCTTGTTGCTGAATCAGCGGACGTTGCTGCAACAGCATTCTCACAAGTTAAAGCAATCATTCGTTCTATCTACTCTAACCCACCAGCACACGGTAGCGCTGTGGTGACTCATATCCTTAACAACCCAGCACTTCGTGCAGAGTGGGAAGCAGAAGTTAAAGAGATGCGTGACCGTATTCAGGATATGCGTGAACTATTCGTTGCAACACTTAAAGAACAAGGTGTTGATGCTGACTTTAGCTTCATTGAGCGTCAGAACGGTATGTTCTCATTCTCTGGTCTAAGCAAAGAGCAGGTTAACCGTCTGAAAGATGAGTTTGCAATTTACATCGTTGGCTCTGGCCGTATCAGCGTTGCAGGTATGACTCGTGCAAACATGCTACCTCTGTGTAAAGGTATTGCTGCGGTTCTTTAATCGCCGATAGATACAAAAAGAGCCAGCATTTGCTGGCTCTTTTTTTGTTTAGCAACCAATCAGAACAAGAAGCGTAATGAAATCCCACCTTCATTAGTGGTTGCACTACCGCTGATCTTAACCGTTTCAAAATCACCACTGCGATGAGTGTAAAAACCGCCCAGGGTAATACGTGGCGATAGATGGTAGTCAGCACGTAACTGATAAATTTCCTCTTGCAGAAAATCAGTATGGTTATATTCCGCACTTGCGGCCAGTTCCCATTTCTCTGTTAGAGCATATTTCAGCTCTAAGCCCGCCCCTAAGACTAAATCACTGTCACTGAATAGCTTAACGCTGGTTGAGTCCTGTGTTTGTGTTGCCCATAAATAACCCAATTTGGCCTTAGCGACTAAATCAAGCTTATCCATAACGGGATAACGATAGGCTACGCCCGGTAATAACGTGTAGAGCTCGGTGGTAAAATCTTCTGGGTGAATAAAGCGCGCAGTATAATCAAGGGTGAACAGTACATTCTCCGTCCATAGGTAATTACCCCCCACAGCCAGTGCGGTGACATTATTGTTTACACCAAGATTTTCGTTGAGAGAACCAGCACTAAGATCTGCATACGCATAGTCATAGTTTATCTGGTTAGTGCTGTCGTTAGCGGCAACATGCAATGATGTAGCGAGTAGAAAAGGGGCGAATATCCGACTGTACTTTACTTCCATTACGACCTCATTAAGTCCATTTACAACTCACATTCAATCGTTCAGTGGAGCCATAGAATCGAAGAAACAGGTCGTCACTGACTGAACACAAATGGAGAGATTGAGCGATTGCCCCGCAAAAGCTAGTGGCAAAATATGTACCTAAAATATAGATCAGATTGGCAGCAAGTTACTGAATGAATTGTGAGAATTATGATCCGTCACGCGCATTACTGAGCAGATAGTAAAAAAGATCTCACAAGAGATCTTTTTTGTTTAAAACTTAACCATTAATTCATCTTGCGACAGGCTGACGATTTCAGCATGAGACTTAGCACGCAGTCGGTCTAGTTGCTCGCTGTCGAGCTCATAAGGCATGACCAGTTTAAGCTCTTCTACCCCTTCAGTCTTAGCCAGTTTGAGTAACGTGATTATGTTTGATTCATCACTACGATTCGCAGACAACGACTTCATAGCTTGATCCCACAAGCGATCTTCAACAGATAGAGTCTCTTTAATCGTATCCTTCCAGGCCAGGCTGAATATCGGAGCGAACGTGCTCATCGCTTCAAGGAAAGTCCATTTCTTACTGCAAGAAGCACCGAGAAAAGATGTATAGTCGAATACAACACTTGTCTTGCCCAGATGTTCCATATCATCCCCCGTAATATCGGCAACACAGTGTACTCAATATCCTAGATTACCCCTGTTATAGCAATAGGATATAAAACAATAGTCTTTTATGCCCTAAATTTGTTTGAAAAAGCTATATAAAAACCAATACGGTAACAAAATGTGTACAATCCAGAGATATAAGGGACCGGTTGCTTAATATTTCGGATACTAAATAATACCCCTGCTTGCCACCACTACTTGACGTCAACTATCTTACTCGCCTTCTTATACTGAATTCTCCAGCCCTTCCACGTTGGTAACTCCCAACGCTTTGGATAACCTTTACGTAAACCATCCCGGTAGACCACATAAACAAGCTTCTTATTAACCTGATAATCGACGTCAAGATTCAAATCACCCAGAGCCAGTTCAAACGGATAAGTCTCAGCAAAGTCCTGATACTGCCAATAAGGAATACCATCGAAGAGAAAATCATCGGCAGAAAAAAGCTCCAACTCTGAAATATCGGTGAGTTCAAGCAGTGTTAGTTGTTCGGTAAACCATTGATCAAAGGTAAGCTCGCTCACGTCTGACGTATGCTCTGCCAGACCAAGAGCCACATACAGTTTCCAGTGTTCGATTTCCTGATGACGTTGCTTAGCAAACCCCGCCAGATACTGCTCATTTTTCACCGCTTGCAGCATAGGTTTGATTGCCAGCTCTCCTGTTGCGGCTTCATGTCGGGTGGCGATAACTCTGCCAGCGTAGATCAATTGCATTTCGACCATCATCTGATCGTCAATGGTTTGTGTTTCTCCCTCCTGCCAGCTGCCCAGCTCTATCTGTTCAAGTGCCTTCAATTCAATCGGCATGGTGAAGGTCGCAAGATTTAAAGTCTGTTTAACACCTCGCCCCGGTAGACTGTGAGTATCGAGGACCAATGCCGCCTGATACTTATCGAGAAAACGACTCTCCCGCCCCAAAACCACTTCCATCTCTCCATTGCCGAGTGCTTCACGTCGTTTGATACGGCGAACGAAGACTAATTCAGGATGCAAGAGGGCGATCGCTTCGACCAAATCCTTATGGGAGTAACGGGAGGCAACGCTCAGTTGAGGCAATTCGAATGCTGCGCGCATCTGCTCTGCCAGAGCCATTGCTTCTTTACGAACATCGTGATCTACGTTCACGGCAGAGAAGGTTTCGCCTCGCAGGATTCCAATTGCCAGTTGCGCATCGCAACCAAGTGGCTCCTGCTGAAGCAATTGTTCAGTCTGTTCTTCACTGTTTGAGATACGATATAAAGAGGCCGGTGTAGCAATGACTGAAGTAAGATCAACCATAGCTTCCTGCAACGCCCTACTCGGCATTCGGGTTACTAAGTCTGCATAAAGGGCATCAATCGGTAATGGGTAGATCCGTTGACCATGCTCAGTAGCAAGCCCCTGCTGGTCTATAGCCCCCATCAGCTCAAGCAGATTGTTTGCCTGACTCATAGAACGCTCGGGGAGCGGTTCAAGAAAGGTCAAGCTGCTCAATGCCTTGCCACAACTGGCTGATGCGAGCATTGCTTCCGTCAGGGCTTCACGGTGCATTTCTGGCGGTGTGACTTCCGTTAGTGCCGCGTGCTCTCCGTATAAACGAATACAGATTCCATCCATCACTCGCCCTGCTCGTCCGGCACGCTGTTTGGCGCTCGCTTTGGAGATATGCTTGAGGCTAAGCGCAGTACGACCGTTTCTCTGCTCGGTACGTCGCTCTAACCCTGAATCGATGACTGCAACAATGTTGGGTATCGTTAACGAGGTCTCCGCTACATTGGTTGCCAATACCACTTTTTTATAGGACTGAGGATTGAGGGCAATCTGTCGTTGCTCATCAGATACCGAAGCATGCAAAGGAACAGCGACCAGCCCCTCTATTGAAGAGAGCTTACTTAAGCACTGAGTGATCTCTTTACGTCCTGGAAGAAACACCAGAATGTCACCATCAACATCCTGCAGAGCCAACACTTCTTGCTTTACTTTTTCATCCAGTTGGCGCGCATCGGGCAGTTGTCTTGAGTCCCCTGCCCGATAGCCAATCGCGACATCAAAATTACGCCCTTGAGCCTGCATTCGCTCAGCTCCGATATATCGAGCCAACTTTTCACCTTCGATGGTTGCCGAGGTGATGACCAAGCGGTGTAAATTCACCTCTCTCAGTAAGGCAACCAACAAGTCTGTGTCCCAGCGGCGCTCATGGAACTCATCGACGATAATGGTTGAGAAGTCTGCCAGTTTATTCTCACTGTACCAACGTAAAGCAACGCCCGGAGTCACGAATACTATCTGAGTGTTGTCGTCACAGCGTGTCTCAAGTTTAATCGCGTAGCCAACCGACTCGCCTACTGGCTGTTGTTTTTGTTCAGCGAGAAATTCGGCTAATGAGGTACAGGCAATTCGTCTCGGTTCAATGACTAACACTCGACCGTTGTTTGCTGCCCATAGTGGAAGGCGGGTCGATTTCCCTGAGCCCGTTTCAGCTTCTACAATTAGGTGATGGTCGGAAAGCTGTTCTAAAAAATCAGCTTGCAGTGTGTCTATCGGTAAACTGAACATAAATCGCCGCGTGAGTGGACTAAAGCACGAAATTATATACGTAAACTTTACCAGAATGCAGGAATATTCAGTTTACATTAAGACAACGAATCCCTATCATTTTTAGGTTCCGAGTTCCAAAGGTCTAATGACCCCTTCCACCCTACTTAAGGCAAGTGATGAATAACGATAAACGCCCTTTATATATTGCTTACGCTGGTCCAGCCCTGCTTAGTACGCCGTTGCTAAACAAAGGCAGTGCCTTCAGCGCGCAGGAAAGAAGATCTTTCAACCTTGAAGGTCTATTGCCTGAAAATACTGAAACTATTCAAGAGCAAGTAGAGCGTGCTTATCAACAATATTGCAACTTTGAAAGCGATATGGATAAGCACATTTACCTGCGCAACATCCAAGACACTAACGAAACCCTATTCTACCGTCTGGTTCAGAATCACATTTCAGAGATGATGCCTATCATCTATACACCAACGGTTGGTGCTGCATGTGAAAACTTCTCGAACATCTATCGTCGTGGCCGTGGTCTGTTTGTTTCTTACGCAAACCGTGACCGTATCGATGACATCCTTAACAACGCGTCTAACCACAATGTCAAAGTTATCGTGGTAACGGATGGCGAGCGTATTCTTGGTCTAGGCGACCAGGGTATCGGCGGCATGGGTATTCCAATTGGTAAACTGGCTCTATACACCGCGTGTGGTGGCATCAGTCCAGCTTACACACTACCTATCGTACTCGATGTCGGTACCAATAACCCACAACGACTCGCAGACCCAATGTACATGGGCTGGCGTCATCCGCGTATTACTGGCGCGGAGTACGATGCTTTCGTTGAAGAGTTCATGCAGGCAGTTCAGCGCCGTTGGCCTGATGCACTCATTCAATTTGAAGACTTCGCACAGAAAAACGCTATGCCGCTACTTGAGCGTTACAAAGATCGCGTTTGTTGTTTCAATGACGATATTCAAGGTACTGCTGCTGTTACTGTTGGTTCGCTACTTGCAGCTTGTCAGGCTGCTGGCAGCAAGCTCTCAGAGCAACGTGTGACCTTCTTAGGCGCAGGTTCAGCAGGTTGTGGTATCGCTGAAGCTATCATTGCTCAGATGGTCTCTGAAGGTATCACTGATGAACAGGCACGTTCTCAGGTATTTATGGTCGACCGCTGGGGTCTGTTACAGGAAGGCATGCCTAACCTGTTAGACTTCCAACAGCGCCTGGTACAGAAACACGCCAATACTGCTGACTGGGAGTCAGACAGCAATGGTTATTCATTGCTTGATGTAATGCGTAACGCTAAACCAACGGTTCTGGTTGGTGTATCTGGTGCACCGGGTCTGTTCAGCGAAGATGTGATCAAGGAAATGCACAAACACTGTGCGCGCCCAATCGTATTCCCGCTTTCTAACCCGACCAGCCGTGTCGAAGCAACGCCTAACGACATCATTCGCTGGACCAATGGTGAAGCGCTGGTTGCAACGGGTAGTCCATTTGATCCTGTGGTACATGAAGGTAAAACTTACCCGATTGCACAGTGTAACAACAGTTACATCTTCCCTGGTATTGGTCTGGGTGTACTCGCAGTACAAGCTAAGCGTGTTACCGACGAAATGCTGATGGAATCAAGCCGTGCACTTGCAACCTGTTCTCCTCTGGCGATCAATGGTCAAGGTGCATTGCTACCGCCACTAGAGGCGATCCACTCTGTATCGAAGAAGATTGCATTTGCTGTCGCTAAAAAGGCAATTGAACAAGGTGTCGCTCTGGAAATCCCAGATGACGCGCTAGAAGAAGCAATTGACGCGTCTTTCTGGCAGCCAGTTTACCGCCGCTACAAGCGCACAGCATTCTAACCAAATAAAAAGCCCAGCCACGCTGGGTTTTTTTATTCCTGTCACACAAGTCTATTCTCACAAATGCCGTACTAGACATTCGCGCATCACTTCATGTTATTCTCGTTAAATCAATACTATGTAATGTACTGCAATGGAATACTTGAACTTGTTAGGTAGCTACCTTAGACCCTACCTAAGCGAAATCTCTACCGCACTAATCGCCTGTACTCTTGTGATGGCAGGTGGCGAAATTAACGCGCTGTTAAGACGTTTATTAAGAAATTACAACTTCGCACTCAGAACCTTCGCCTTTGTCTTGATTAACGCGTTTGGTTACGGCTTAATCATTGTTAAAGCAACCCCTTACCTATCTCGGACATTACGCGGTTTAGATGCTGGCATCATGCTAACCATCGTGTTGTTTTGCTTTACAATTATTGGGTTATGGGCACAAAGGAACAGACAAATTTAGTGCGTAGATTATTCCACCGTGACAAACCAGCCAAAACTTGGTTAGGCCGGATTCTAAAACTCATCGCTTGGTTGCCAGTCGTATTTATCGCGCTTTCAGCCAGCTTGTTTGTCGTTGATCGGTGGATCTCATATCAGGCCAGACATCAGGTGTTCACCCAACCCGAGCAGATAGAACAGTTTGATGTTGCTGTCGTGTTGGGAACGAGCAAATACTTAGGTAAGATTCTTAACGAGTACTATACCAACCGCATTGATGCTGCTATCGAGTTGTACGAGCAAGGTAAAGTGAGCCACTTTCTACTCAGTGGTGACAACGCTCATCGCTCATACAATGAACCCTGGACAATGAAGCGCGACCTGCTTCGCGCTGGTATTCCTGAAGATAGAATCTTTTTAGATTACGCGGGTTTTCGCACCTTAGACTCAGTGGTTCGGGCAAAAGAGATTTTCGATACTGATAACTTCCTGATCATCTCGCAGAAATTTCACTGTGAACGGGCGCTGTTTATTGCCAATTCTCACGACATTGACGCAAAGTGTTTTGCGGTTGCCGGGCCATCGAGACATTCTGGCTTACAAGTCAGAGTGAGAGAGGTATTTGCACGGGCCAAAGCGTTTCTTGATATCTATATCACTCATGCTCAGCCTAAGTTCCTCGGGCCAAAAGAGCCAATCATTAAAGCTGAGCAAGCGGATACTGAACTACTGAGTGAAAACGATTCTTTAAACAGTGAACAAACACAAAGCGTCATCGTGACAGATGACGCTGATGTTCAACAGACTAGTCAATAACGACTACGCGGTTCCTTCCCTCTCTCTTAGCCATATAGAGCGCTTCATCGGCTCTCACCAACATTTCATTGGTTCTCTCTTCGCCAAGTGACGCTACACCGATACTTGTAGTTAGAGGATCGCCATGCACCCAAAGATGAGATTCAACCCGGTGACGAACCTTTTCTGCCAGCTCTGCCGCTTCTTCACTGTTGCGGCCCGGGCAGAATACAACAAACTCTTCGCCTCCCCAGCGAACCAGCCGTTCGCTGGCACTGAGTGAACTAAGTACAACCATAGTGAACTCTCTGAGTATGTCATCGCCCATTGCATGGCCATACTTATCATTGACCACTTTAAAGTGGTCAATATCCAAATACATTACTGACAATCGTTTTGCCTGGGTATTCTGGCCTTGGTAATTGCTTTCTAACCAGTCACGTATTGAGTGCCTGTTCATCGCGCCTGTCAGTGCATCCCTATTCGCCAGCTCTGCAAAATGAACGTTCTGTTCTTTAAGGTGACGATTAAGTTTGCGTAGATGTTCTTGTCGATATTGCGCTTGCAAGATCAATTGACGACCACGCTTTATCTCTAACATGCTGTACACCAATGCCATCGCGACCCAAACCACCAGTAAACCAAGCAATAGATCTTCGCCATCCATGTAGTTGCCAACAAACTCAATGCTGTTGACCTTCATTTTGTACTCACCTTGATTGTGACCAGAGCCAGTAGCTAACTCTAGTTTTGTCACATTAGAGAATTCCGGTGCCGAATGAGCAATCGGGATCTGATTGTCAGCTAACCACCAAGTAAGAACCTGTAGGTTAGCGATTGGAATGTCGATAGTGCCGCTGTCAAACCCTGGCGTATATTCAAGACCGTTGTATTTTATTGAGTATTCATTATCTGGTGACGAATAGGCTGGATTATAGTTCCGCAGATAAAAACGTAACGATGGGGGCTGGCTGCCATCCAGTTGCTCAAAGTCAATATCAAGTCTGACGGTATGGAAATCTGCTAAGTCCATTCCACTGATCTTTGATGCGCCTAGCTCAACGGATAAGCCACAATATGGCCAAGGGTAGAGCTCCCCTTTTGCAAGACGACACTCAAGCATGGCTACATCATTCTGGGTCACTAGCGATGAGGTAGAAATCCCTCCCTGAGGCTGATCGTTTGTCGCAGAAAACTCAAACTCCGAAGGTATTATCTTAATGACACGTCCACCACCGTGCATCCAAAACATTTGCACGATGAATAGAGTCACAACAACCAAGGTAAAGATAACTTTATGGATAACTTTCAATAGCAAAATCCGTATTGGCGGGAAAGCAATCAGCCAAATAGTACAACACACAGTTAATAATAAGATCTTGGTTCCATTTTATCTCGTTTTCACTGCTCGTTCGCCAGTAAATATTAGATCTGCCTCATAAACTATCCCCGTATAAGTGATGATTTTGCTCGCTTTACTGCTGATGACCTCTGCACGCAGACAGAGAAAAAAGTGTTACACTAGAAGACTAAAAACAAACGGGGATTAACCCCGAATAATTAAGAGCACTGTCATGTCTTTAATTGCTAAAGGTACGCTAAGTAAGATGCGTGCCTCTCTAGAAAATACCGTTCATTATCGTCTG
This sequence comes from Vibrio brasiliensis LMG 20546, assembly GCF_000189255.1. Classification (GTDB taxonomy): domain Bacteria; phylum Pseudomonadota; class Gammaproteobacteria; order Enterobacterales; family Vibrionaceae; genus Vibrio; species Vibrio brasiliensis. The sequence continues at coordinate 46,731 of NZ_AEVS01000045.1, forward strand.
CCTGTGGGTGATGAGTTAGTAGACCTCTCTCCTTTCATCGGTCAGACACTGACCCTTACCCACACTGGCAACATCTTCTGTTGCTCATGTGGCAAAAAGACCAAAAAGAGCTACTCTCAAGGCCACTGCTTTGTCTGCATGAAGAAGCTGGCTAGTTGCGACATGTGTATTATGAAACCTGAAACCTGCCACTACGATCAGGGAACCTGTCGCGAGCCTCAGTGGGGCGAAGAGAACTGTATGGTTGACCACTTTGTCTACCTTTCAAACACCTCAAGTCTTAAGGTAGGTATTACCCGTCATACTCAGATCCCAACTCGATGGATTGATCAGGGCGCAACTCAGGGTTTACCAATTTTCAAGGTTAAAACACGTCATATTTCTGGTTTGATCGAAGTAGAATTGGCCAAACATATCGCGGATAAAACCAACTGGCGTACTTTGCTCAAGGGCGATGGCGAGCCAATGGCACTGGAACAACGCTTTGCTGAGCTACTACCATTGGTCGAAGAGAAGATTGCCGAGATAAAACAGCAATTTGGTAACGATGCGATCGAAGTTTTGAGTGGCGACATCACCACGATTAACTATCCGGTAGAGCAGCACCCTACCAAGATCACTTCGCACAATTTCGATAAGAATCCTGAAGTGACTGGGGTACTTCAGGGCATCAAGGGTCAATACATGATTTTTGATACTGGCGTGATTAACATTCGCAAGTTCACTTCCTATGAAGTGGAAGTTAGCGCTTAACCAATAAAAAAGACCTCCATGATGGAGGTCTTTTAGCAGATACCGCTTATATCTCTATTGCTTTACGACAGAATACGTTTTAGTTCATCAAACAACATGTCGACTTCTTCAAGCGTGTTGTAATGCATAAAGCCGATACGTACTACGCCGCCTTTCGACTCGATATCGAGTTGTCGAACTAAACCCAAAGCATAAAAGTGGCCATTCCAGACACAAATGTTGCGCTCGCCAAGCTGTTTAGCAATCTGTTCAGGAGTATGGTGATCAAACGTCAGGGCGAAAGTCGGTGTTCTTAAACGACTGTCCGCTGCGGTTCGTCCCAACAGATTAACGCCTTCTAACTCAGACAGACGCGTCATGAAGCGCTCGTTGATCGCAGATTCGTGCTGATTGTACTGCTGATAAGAGTCAACCAACTGCGCACGCAATGAGTCTCCTTGTTTACCCCATTGAGCAAGGTATTTCACCGCAGCAATCACACCCGCAAGACCTTCGAAGCTTTGCGTACCTGTCTCAAATCGACCCGGGCCAACGTCAGTCGCAGGTTCAACTTTATAAGGTCTCAAAGTTTGCAGCCACTTAGGTGCCACATAGGCGATGCCTACGTGAGGACCAAAGAATTTATACGCTGAACAGGCTAAGAAATCACAGCCTAGCTGCTGAACGTCAATCAGGTGATGTGGTGCATAATGTACCGCGTCGACATATACCAACGCTCCAACCGCATGCGCGGCTTCAATCACTCGCTTCACATCAACAACAGAACCTGTGGTATTGGATGCAAAAGTTAATGCTACCAATGTGGTCTTATCATTAATTAGCGAGATCAGGTGCTCGACGTCCAGACTACAGTCAGATTCATCAACTCGCGCCTGATGAACGATGGCTCCCTTATCGTCAGCAGCTTGCTGCCAACTAGAGACATTTGAGTAATGATCCAGGGCAGTAACGATAACTTCGTCACCCGCCTGCCAATCGCGACTAATCGCACGGCTTAACTGGAAAGTCAGCGACGTCATGTTAGCGCCGAAGACAATATTATCACTCGACTCCGCGTTGACCAGAACCTGAGCATGCTCGCGGGCCTGCTTCATCAGGTCAGTGGTGTTGCGACTAGAGAAATAATGACCACCCAGGTTTGAATTAAAGTAACCAAGGTAAGCATTCATTGCTTCCAGTACCGAACCTGGAACTTGAGAGCCGCCAGGGCCATCAAGAAACACAACAGGCAGGTCGTTATGGGTTTGGCTCAGAGCGCTGAACTGCGCTCTGGCTAGATTAGGAGTGAAGCTCATTCACTGCATCCTTAGCGGTTAAAACAAATACATCCATATAGCCTTCTTCGCCTTCGATCACTGAGCGAATTGGCGTTGCGTTGTGCCACAACTTGTCATCAGCTAGCATCGCAACTTCGCCGCTTTGCAGTACTTTACGGAAGAATGGCGCTTCGTTGAAGCTGTTGTAAAGCATGATGTCACCACCTTCGATGTTGTGACGACCCATACCGATCAAGGCAATGTGTTCAAATCCGTCTTGATGGACACCTTCAGGAGCGACCTGAGTCTCGTCGAAAACTGCCGAGATACGGATCTGGTGAATCTCAATTTCATGGCCATTGGTCAGGTTGTTCGATGATACAAACAGCTCGCACATCTCGCGCATACCATCACTGTTTATAGTGCTCTCTTCAATTGGCTCAAACTGTCGTACAACGTTGCCTTGGAAACGGTTGATATCATCCGTCTGCATAAACTCGTTTTTACCTAAGTCAGTAACCTTGCCATCCTGCAATGACACTACAGAATAGCGTCTTAGACGAAATTTACCGTCGGCATGTTCTGTATTTGGCAGTTGGGTAAAAGAAGGGGCTAGCTGAGCAATCGCAGCGTCGCTAAGTTTAGTCAGTTGAAGGGTAGTTTCACGCTGATGTAACATCATCATCTCCTTAATGAATGTACATACCTATAATTCGATTAACATCTTGTTCACATTTATTATTTGCGCACTTGTATTGTCAGATCAACATTTTTTAGCATTTCAATCCAACAAAAATACATATACAGAACTTTGGGTTGCATTTTTCGATATAACTAGAGAATAAAACCAGTTTCGAAAAGTCACAGTTTGAAATATTAGACGACTTCACTAGCGCTAAGTGAATAATTCATTAACATCAATAGGTTAACTCTACTTTGACTGACACAAAGTGTAACGTTTGCGTTCTAACCTATAACCAATTATTCCTGTTTTGCGGCTTGCTAACTCTTTCAAAGCCCCCATATATTCCATACAATCGAGACAAACTACAGATAAAGCGTCACCGCTAATGGAGCACAAATGAGCGACGTTAAACATAGCAATCTTCTTATCCTTGGCTCAGGTCCTGCTGGCTACACTGCTGCCGTCTATGCTGCGCGAGCAAACTTAAACCCAGTATTGGTTACTGGCATGCAACAAGGTGGTCAGTTAACTACCACAACTGAAGTCGAAAACTGGCCTGGTGACCCTGAAGGTTTAACCGGTCCAAACCTGATGGAACGCATGAAAGAGCACGCAGAACGTTTCGAAACCGAGATTCTGTTTGACCATATTAACCAAGTAGATTTCAGCCAACGTCCTTTCCGTCTAAAGGGTGACAGCGGTGAGTACACTTGTGACGCTCTGATCATCTCAACGGGTGCCTCAGCTAAGTACCTTGGCCTTGAGTCCGAAGAGGCGTTTAAAGGTCGTGGTGTATCAGCGTGTGCAACCTGTGATGGCTTCTTCTACCGTAACCAGAAAGTCGCAGTAGTAGGTGGTGGTAATACCGCTGTTGAAGAGGCTCTTTACCTATCGAACATTGCTTCAGAAGTTCACCTGATTCACCGTCGTGACACATTCCGTGCCGAGAAGATTCTTGTTAAACGTCTGATGGACAAGGTAGAAAACGGTAACATCGTTCTCCATACTGACCGCACTCTGGAAGAAGTCGTCGGTGATGATATGGGTGTAACGGGTGTACGTATCAAAGATACTCAATCAGATAGCATTGAGCAGATCGACGTAATGGGTGCCTTTATTGCTATCGGTCACCAGCCAAATACAGCGATCTTCGAAGGTCAGCTTGAAATGAAAGATGGCTACATCATTGTTCAATCAGGTCTGGAAGGTAACGCGACACAAACCAGCGTTGCCGGTGTATTTGCTGCTGGTGATGTAATGGACCATAACTACCGTCAGGCTATTACCTCTGCTGGTACTGGTTGTATGGCAGCCCTGGATGCAGAACGTTATCTAGACGCATTGGCAGATAGTAAATAATATTTTTCACTTTTGCCTCAAATCCTTAAAGCCCCGCGGTATTCCCGCGGGGCTTTCTTTTGTATAATGCCCAGTTCTTATTGCTAATAATAATTCTCATTAAGCCTTCACGATGGATAAAAAGAAACAACGCAGCTTGAATCTATGGCTCAAGCAGCAAAGTAAGCTCGCCAAACGCTGGCTTATGATTGCTGTGGGTCTTGGAGTACTTTCAAGCATCTTTCTATTGGCTCAGGCCGCCTTGCTTGCAACCATACTGCACCAACTGATTATCGAACATGTTGATAAACATACCTTAGTTCCTCACTTTATTGGCCTCGCTGCGATCGTTGCCGTTCGTGCGCTATGCTCTTGGGGACGTGAAATTGCAGGCTACCGTTGCGGTGAACAGATCCGTGTCTATATCCGCCAACTGATATTAGACAAATTACGTGAGCTTGGTCCTGCATACATTAAAGGTAAACCTGCAGGTGCATGGGCAACCCTGTTACTAGAGCAGGTTGAAGATATGCAAGATTTCTTCGCTCGTTACCTGCCACAGATGTCATTGTCGGTACTGGTTCCCTTCGTCATCCTTATCGTGGTTTTCCCGGTTAACTGGGCTGCAGGTCTGATCTTCCTTATCACCGCGCCACTGGTTCCGCTGTTTATGGCGTTAGTCGGAATGAAGGCCGCAGACGCTAACCGCAAAAACTTTAAGGCGCTGCAACGTTTATCTGGTCATTTTTACGATCGCCTACAGTCAATGACAACCATTCGACTGTTCGATCGCACCAAAGCCGAAACAGAAGTCATGCGTGGTGCTTCTGAAGTCTTCCGCACCCGCACCATGGACGTGCTGAAAATTGCTTTCCTCTCCTCTGCTGTGCTCGAATTCTTCACCTCTATTTCGATTGCTTTAACCGCGGTCTACTTCGGTTTCGCATTTATCGGTGAACTTAACTTTGGTGACTACGGCGCAGGCGTTACGCTGTTCGCTGGCTTGTTTATTCTGATCCTGGCTCCAGAGTTTTACCAACCCCTGCGTGACCTTGGTACCTTCTACCACGCCAAGCAACAAGCGGTTGGCGCAGCAGAAAGCATCGTAGAATTTATCGAAACAGACGTAGAAACTGTTCGCTCTGGTGATAAAACACTTACCACTGAAGAAGCCATTTCTATTCGTGCCGAAAATTTAGAGGTTTTCTCCCCTGAAGGTAAAAAACTGTTGGGCCCTGTGAGTTTTGAGCTCTCATCTGCTCAGACTAGCGCTTTAGTCGGTCCTAGCGGTGCCGGTAAAACCAGCCTGATTAACGCGATTCTTGGCTTCTTACCTTATAGCGGCTCGTTGACGATCAATAATATCGAACGTACCGAAATCGACCTTGCGAACTGGCGTAAGAACATCAGTTGGGTTGGCCAAAACCCGCTGCTGTTACACGGTTCGATTCGTGACAACATCACGCTGGGTAAATCGAATGTCAGCGAGCAAGACATTCAATTGGCACTGCAAGAGTCTTTTTCTGCTGAATTTGTTAATCAACACGGCCTAGATTATGCGGTTTCTGATCGCTCAGGTGGCCTGTCTGTAGGTCAGGCACAACGTCTTGCTCTGGCTCGTGCCATGATTCAGGACGGCCAGTTCTGGCTACTGGATGAACCAACCGCAAGTCTGGACGCGAGAAGTGAACGCTTGGTAATGCAGGGACTGGAAAAACAGATCCAAGGTAAAACCGCACTTATGGTTACCCACCAACTCACTCCACTACAAAGTGTCGAACAGATTCTGGTAATGCGAGATGGCCTAATTGTCCAGAGTGGCGATTTTGCTCAGCTGTCTAATCAGCAAGGCCTGTTCCAAGAGATGCTCAAAGCAAACCAAGCGCTTAACCAAGCTAATAAGGGGAATCTGGATGCGTGAGTTACTTCCCTACCTAAAACTGTATAAGAAACATTGGTTCGGCCTTTCATTAGGTATGCTATTGGCGTTCTTGACGCTAGCAGCATCAATCGGCCTGCTAACCCTGTCCGGTTGGTTTTTGTCTGCGGCTGCCATTGCCGGCTTAACCATTGCCCGTGAAACGTTCAACTACATGTTGCCCGGCGCTTTTGTGCGTGGCTTCGCTATGGGTAGAACGGCGGGACGTTGGGGTGAGCGAGTGGTTAGCCACAATACGACCTTTAAGCTTCTTACCGACCTGCGCATTTTCTTCTTCTCGAAACTTGCGCCGCTAATCCCGGGTCGAGTATCGAATCTGCGAGATGCAGATCTGCTCAACCGTCTGGTCGCAGACATTGATGCGATGGACCATGTCTACCTAAGACTGGTCAGCCCAATGATTGTCGGTACGCTCGGTATTCTGGGCCTTACAGCTCTGGTTAGCTGGTTTGATGCTGAGCTCGGCCTGACCTTAGGCACGATTCTGTTCGCCTTGCTGCTGACGTGGCCAGTGCTGTTCTACAAACTGGGTAAGAACAACGGTGCTGAACTCACACAAAACAAAGCTGATCTACGAATTACCACTCTAGACTGGCTGCAAGGCTACAGCGAACTGACGCTATTTGGTGCAGAGCAACGCTATCGCGAAGCGATTTTAAATGCTCAGGAAAAACTGCTCAAAAACCAGTTCTTTAATGCTCATTTCTCGGGTCTTGCTCAAGCACTACTCTTATTAGCTAATGGCTGGACAATTGTGTTGATGCTATGGCTTGCAGCTGATGGTGTCGGCGGCAATACGCCAGATCCTATGATTGCACTGGTCGCGTTCGCTACTATGGCAAGTGTTGAGCTACTTATGCCTATTGCTGGCGCATTCCAGCATCTTGGCCAAACACTCACTTCGGCTCGTCGCCTGAATGACATCATTCTGTCTGAGCCTGATGTTCAGTTCCCAGAACAGAGTGAAGCCCATAGCCAAGAATTCTCCATTGAATACCAGGCTGTCTCTTTCCACTATCCGGACAGCGAAGCGAAAGTGCTTAATCAGGTCAGCCTTGAAATTCCAGCCCAGCACCGCATTGCGATTGTTGGCCAGACGGGTTCGGGTAAGTCTACCCTGCTCCAACTACTGAACCGTTATTGGGATGTACAGCAAGGTGAGATTAAGATTGCTGGGGTGCCGATTAAAAACTGGAACGAAAGCGACCTGCGCCGCGCAATTAGTGTTGTCAGCCAGCGTGTAGACGTTCTTAACGGCTCACTGCGTGACAATCTTGTAATGGCAAAGCCGCAAGCTGAAGATAGCGAACTGGCTGAAGTCCTAGACAAAGTTGGCTTAGCAAAACTGCTTGAAGATACCGGCTTAGATACCTGGCTTGGCGACGGTGGCCGTCAGCTCTCTGGTGGCGAAAAGCGCCGGATTGGCATTGCTCGTGCTCTGCTGCACAATGCGCCTATCCTGCTTCTTGATGAGCCTACTGAAGGTTTAGATAAGCAAACCGAACAGCAAATCATGCAGCTATTTGAACAGCACTTCGTCGGCAAAACAGTCGTCTTTATTACGCACCGTTTGGTCGACTTAGATAAGATGGACAGCATCTGTCTTATCGAACAAGGTGAGATCGTCGAGCATGGTAGCCACTCAGAGCTACTCAGTCAGCAAGGACGTTATTACCAGCTTAACCAAACCTTGTAATCGAAAAGCCGAGGCCCATGCTTCGGCTTTTTTAATCCCACTCATAATAGCTTTTGCTGAGTGCTGACCTGTAAACCATCCGACATAAAAAAAACAGCCATTAGGCTGCTTTTTCAAATCTGACTTAGTCAATTAACGCTGCTTGTTACGAGCACCTTGCTGGCCTGAGCCTTTCTTTGGCTTACGGCGAGCAGGGTTGTTGCTACGACCACCACCGCTGTTTACGCGCTCTTCGTGACGCTTAACTGCGCGACGAATCTTCTGACTGCGTGAACGCTCACGTTTACGAGATGAGTTTGCTTTGCTCTCATCTAGAAGTGTTTGACGCTCTGGGCGAAGTTCTACTAGCTCACGTAGGTAGTTAACCTCTTTAAGGTCAAGCTCCATCCATCCACCACGAGGAAGTTTCTTGTCCAGGTAGATGTCACCGTAGCGCACACGCTTAAGGCGGCTAACAGTCGTATCCTGAGATTCCCACAGACGACGAACCTCACGGTTACGGCCTTCGTTGATCGCTACGTAGAAAGTGTGGTTCATACCATCACCACCTGCGTAAACCACATCTTCGAAACGTGCCATACCATCTTCCAGTTCAACACCACGAACCAGATTTTTAACTTTTTGCTCTGTCACTTCACCGAACACACGTACCAAGTACTCACGTTCTACCTGACGACTTGGGTGCATCAGACGGTTAGCCAGCTCACCATCAGTCGTGAATAGTAGCAGGCCTGAAGTGTTGGCATCCAAACGGCCGACTGAAATCCAGCGAGAGCCACGGATTTTAGGCAGACGGTCAAATACAGTACGACGACCTTCTGGGTCATGACGAGTACACAGTTCACCTTCCGGCTTGTAGTACGCGAGTACTCGACAAATCACTTCTTCCTGCGCTTTAGCAGAAACGGTATGGCCGTCGATACGCACAACTGCGTTTTCATCTTCCAGTCGTTCACCAAGCTTAGCAACGATACCGTTCACACTCACGCGACCCGCTTTAATTAAAGCTTCTAGTTCGCGACGAGAGCCATGACCAGCTCGGGCTAATACTTTCTGTAGTTTTTCGTTCATTTATCTACCTATGTGTCGTCTTCTCAGACGTCGAATAAACAAGTGCGACCAAAAATCGCGGTCGCACATTATCGCAAAAAGTGTGGTGAAAATCACGCACTTTTGATTACTCGAACGGTGCTGGGTCCCCAGAACCTACGCGAGCAATAACAGGTTCATCTTCGCTGAAATCAACCACAGTCGTTGGCTGCTCGCCAAGATAACCACCGTTAAGAATACAGTCGACAGCATGTTCTAGCTTGTCACGAATATCTTCCGGGTCAGACTCTGTCACATCGCTGCCTGGCAGGATAAGCGACGTCGACATCAGCGGCTCACCTAAAGCTTCCAGTAGGTCAAGAGCGATACGGTTGTCCGGAACACGAATACCAATAGTCTTGCGCTTCGCGTTCATTAAGCGACGAGGCACCTCTTTGGTTCCTTTAAAGATAAAAGTGTAAGGCCCCGGCGTGTTGTTCTTAAGCAAACGGAAAGCGGTGTTATCGACACGTGCATACAAGGATATCTCGGACAGATCGCGACACAACAAGGTAAAGTTATGCTTGTCGTTTAAGCGACGAATCTGACAAATGCGCTCTAATGCCTGTTTGTTTTCAAGCTGACAACCAAGTGCGTAGCCTGAATCGGTTGGGTACACCACTACCCCACCGTTACGAATGATTGCTACAGCCTGATTGATCAAGCGAGCCTGTGGGTTTTCTGGATGAACGTAAAAAAACTGGCTCATTGTAATTCCTCATTATCGAGTCTCACGACTCTATAGTTATTTGATATGGGCTGAATCTGTTGCCGAAGGCTCAATGCCCCAGTCCTTCCATACTGGTTCGACTCCCGATGGCAACCATAAATTTCTGCCTAGCTCCATCCAAGGCGACGGATAGTGGAAGTCACTGCCTTGCGAAGCTAATAGTTTGTATTGTATAGCATAATCAGCCAAGTTGCGCCTTTCTTGTTGAGCTTGTTGCGGCTGTGCGATTTCCATCGCGTCACCACCCGCTTCAACAAACGCAGCAAGTAGGCGTTTTACCCACTTCGCTGTCAGATCATAGCGACCCGGATGAGCGAGAACAGCCTGACCACCAGCTTGGTGAATCGCATCTACCGCTTCTTTCATTGAGCACCATGTTGGCGGTACATATCCCGGGTTATTGCGGGTTAAGTATTTTTTAAACACCTGCTGCATAGTCTTGGCATATTGGTTGTCAACCAGCCACTTAGCGAAGTGAGCTCGGGTAATTGGCGCTTCGCCTGCAATGAGTTTGACTTCTTCGAGTACACCTTCGCGAGTTGCTTTCTCCAAACGGGAGGCGATCAACTCTGCACGCCCTTCTCTGTGTTTCTTTTGTTGTTCGATTAACGCATTCAGCGCCTGAGAATCAGGGTCAATATTCAAACCCACAATATGGATATCTTTGTTTTGCCACACGGTTGAGATCTCTATGCCGTTAATCAGCTTGAGCGGCAGATTGTTCTCTTTGATGTAGTGATGTGCAGGTGCTAGTCCATCTACCGTATCGTGGTCAGTTATCGCCAGAACGTCGAGCTGAAAACTCAACGCCCTGTCGATTAATTCGTTGGGAGGCAGTCGTCCGTCAGAGGCTGTGGTGTGACTATGTAAATCAATTCTCATAATTTTAGTTTTTTAGTTGACTTTTTACCTCTGCACTAGTTAACTAGTACACAAATACGAAGTACCTGAATTAAGGCTCACTATGTTACAAGACATCAAGCTAAAGCAAAAAGTAAAAGTTACTGCTGGTTCTATCAAGAATAGAACAGCTGATCTTGCTTGGTGGCGCACTTGGACAAGTTCTTGGTGGGCTAACGTGTACTTTTAATAAGTAACAATCATGTTTGAAAGCCCGCTACTAAAGCGGGCTTTTTTGTTTTGTAATCTGCCTCACACCCAACTGCTCAAACAATGGACAAATTTAACCGAAACTTGATTGGGCACCTGTTCGCTTTATGCGACTATGTAGGCAGGAATAAATTTTTAGAGATAAGGAGGTCTGGTGAACAAGGCCATTGAAATCAAAAAGCTAGGCGCTATCGAATTACTTCGAACCACCGCACCTTATGCCGAAGATCCGACTCAGTTGTTTCACACCTTATGTGAACATAAAAGTGACAGCCTGTTACTAGAATCTGCAGAGATCGATTCTAAGCAAGATCTGCAAAGTCTGCTCATTGTGGACTCTGCGGTGCGTATTGTCTGTTTTGGCCATACAGTGACGATGACCGCGCTCACTAACAATGGTAAAAACCTGCTTTCTCACCTTACTCACAATATTAATGTCAATATTGAGCATACATTTGACGGCAGCCAGTTGGTACTAGAGTACGCAACGCCTTGCGATACATTAGACGAAGATTCCCGTCTACGCGAAGCGTCGTCATTCGACGCATTGCGCCTGATTCAACATAGCTTTGATATCGAGGCGCTACATAAGCACGCTGTCTTTATTGGCGGTCTGTTTGCGTATGATTTGGTGGCTAACTTTGAACCTCTGGGTGACGCGCAAGCGACCAGCCAATGCCCTGATTATGTCTTCTACGTCGCTGAGACGCTTCTGGTCGTCGATCACCAGAAACAATCCTGCGACCTTCAGGCGACACTGTTTGCTGACGACTCAAGTCGTGAAAGACTAGAGCAACGCATTGAATCTATTCGTCAACAGTGTGCCGACCTTAAACCTTTACCAAAGGCAGTGCCAGTCGCTGATACTACAGCCCAGCCAAGTATTGCAGATCAAGACTTCTGTCAGATTGTCCGTGATCTGAAAGAGTATGTGGTGAAAGGAGACGTGTTCCAGGTGGTACCTTCCCGTCGCTTCACTCTCCCTTGCCCATCACCGCTTGCAGCGTACAAAGCCCTTAAGCAGAGCAACCCAAGCCCTTACATGTTCTATATGCAGGATGAACTGTTCACTCTGTTTGGCGCCTCTCCTGAAAGCGCTCTTAAGTACGAAACCAGCACCAATCAAGTAGAGATCTACCCTATTGCCGGCACGCGCCGTCGTGGTAAACGTCCAAACGGTGAGATTGATTTTGATCTCGACAGCCGTATCGAACTTGAACTTCGTACCGATAAGAAAGAGAACGCAGAACACATGATGCTGGTTGATTTAGCACGTAACGATGTCGCGCGTATCTCACAACCGGGCTCTCGCCATGTGGCCGATCTGCTGAAAGTAGACCGCTACAGCCATGTCATGCACTTAGTTTCTCGAGTGGTTGGTCAGCTAAGAGAAGACCTTGATGCCCTGCACGCTTATCAGGCGTGTATGAATATGGGCACACTGACCGGGGCTCCAAAAATCCGTGCTATGCAGTTGATTCGCGATGTCGAACAGGCTCGTCGCGGCAGTTACGGCGGCGCGGTTGGTTATCTGACAGGTGAAGGGACGCTGGATACCTGTATTGTTATCCGTTCTGCGTATGTCGAAAATGGCATCGCTCAGGTTCAGGCCGGTGCCGGTGTGGTATTTGATTCAGATCCACAAGCTGAGGCTGACGAAACTCGCGGTAAAGCACAAGCAGTAATCTCTGCTATTCAGGCAGCACATAAGGAGTAGCAACGAGATGGCGAATATTATTTTTATCGATAACTTTGACTCTTTTACCTATAACCTGGTTGATCAGTTCCGTTCACTGGGTCACCAGGTGACGGTGTATCGTAATAACATCGCAGCGCAAGCTATCGAATCAGCAGTAACAGAACTGGATAATCCGGTTGTACTGCTCTCTCCGGGACCAGGTGCCCCTTCCGAAGCAGGCTCGATGCCAGAAATCATTCAACGCCTTAAAGGCAAGGTACCTATGATTGGCATCTGTCTTGGTCATCAGGCGATAGTTGAAGCATACGGCGGTACCGTAGCGGGTGCTGGTGAAATCATCCACGGTAAAGTGTCGATGATGGAACACGATAACCACCCGACCTATCAGGAATTACCATCACCACTTGCCATCGCTCGCTACCACTCATTGGTTGCGACTGAAGTGCCTGATGCTCTGACCATTACCGCAGAGGTTGATGGTTTGGTCATGTCTGTAGTACAAGAGCAAGACAAGGTATGTGGATTCCAATTCCACCCAGAATCGATTATGACGACTTATGGTGCAACGCTGCTGGCGAATGCAATCGAGTGGGCTTTAGAGAATAACGGCAAGTAAGGAACAGAATCATGGAACAGATTATTAATAAGCTCTACGAGCAGCAGTCGCTCACTCAACAAGAGAGCCAACAACTATTTGACGTTATCATTCGCGGCGAGTTAGACCCGATCCTGATGGCGTCTGCTTTAACTGCACTGAAAATCAAAGGCGAAACGCCAGATGAAATCGCTGGCGCAGCTAAAGCACTACTGGCAAACGCTAACCCGTTCCCGCGTCCTGACTACGATTTTGCCGATATCGTTGGCACTGGAGGTGATGGTCACGACACCATCAACATCTCCACTACGGCGGCTTTCGTAGCGGCAGCTTGCGGTTTAAAGGTGGCGAAACACGGTAACCGTAGCGTTTCAAGTAAATCTGGTAGCTCAGACCTGCTTGACTCTTTCGGTATCAATCTGGCAATGAGTGCTGAAGACACGCGCACCGCCATCGATAAGCTAGGTGTTGCCTTCCTGTTTGCGCCTCAATACCACCTTGGTGTTCGTCACGCGATGCCAGTACGTCAGACAATGAAAACGCGCACTATCTTCAATATTCTTGGCCCACTGATTAACCCGGCACGTCCAAACATCGAACTGATGGGTGTGTATAGTGAAGAATTAGTCGACCCAATCGCTGAAACTATGCTGCAAATGGGTATGAAACGCGCAGCGGTTGTTCACGGCAGCGGACTTGATGAAGTGGCGATTCATGGCAAAACAACTGTCGCAGAAATTAAAGATGGTCGGATCCACAAATACTCGCTGACTCCGGCAGACTTTGGCCTTGATGAGCACCCTCTTGAAGCGATTAAAGGTGGAGACCCGGAAGAGAACCGCGCCATCATAACCAATATCCTGACAGGTAAAGGGACTGACGCTCAACTTGGCGCAGTCGCCGTCAACGTGGCACTTCTGATGCGCCTATTCGGCCATGAAGATCTTAAAGCCAATACACAACAAGCCATTGAAGCAATGAACTCAGGCAAGGCATACCAGCTGGTTCAGCAGCTGGCTGACCACGCATAACAAGGTAAGCAAAATGACTCAGGTGAAAGAGAAATTATCCGAGCACGTTTCAGTCAAAGAGGCTGAAATGGCAGAAGTATTGGCCAAAATTGTTCGAGACAAGTACCAATGGGTCGCGGAGCGTAAACAGTCTCAGCCATTGGAGACATTCAGAGATACGCTTGTTGCTTCAGATCGTAGCTTTTATCAGGCATTGAATCAGCAGCAAACGGTCTTCATCACTGAATGTAAAAAGGCTTCACCATCTAAAGGTCTTATTCGTGATGATTTCGACCTTGATTACATTGCCAGCGTATACAACGACCATGCGAACGCGATCTCTGTTCTGACCGATGAGAAGTATTTTCAAGGCAGCTTCGAGTTTTTGCCACAGGTAAGAAAACAGGCTAAACAACCAATCCTATGCAAAGACTTTATGGTCGACAGCTATCAGGTTTATCTGGCTCGTCACTACAGTGCTGACGCTATTCTGCTTATGCTGTCGGTGCTAGATGACCAAGAGTATGCACAATTAGCAGAAGTCGCCCACTCGCTTGATATGGGTGTATTAACAGAAGTCAGTAACGAAGATGAGTTGCATCGCGCGGTGAAACTTGGCGCGAAAGTGATCGGTATTAACAACCGTAACCTGCGCGACCTTTCTACCGATTTAAATCGCACTAAGGAGCTGGCTCCGACCATTCGTCAGTTAGCTCCTGAAGCGACCATTATTTCTGAGTCAGGTATCTACACTCACCAGCAGGTGCGCGATCTTGCACAGTTTGCTGATGGATTCCTGATTGGCAGTTCTTTGATGGCAGAAGAGAACCTTGAACTCGCAGTACGTAAAGTCACGATGGGCGAAAACAAGGTTTGTGGCCTGACTCATCCGGATGATGCGGCAAAAGCGTATCAGGCAGGCGCAGTGTTTGGCGGGCTCATTTTTGTCGAGCAGTCTAAGCGTCATGTCGATATGGAAGCGGCTCGTCTGACAATGAGCGGTGCTCCTCTTAACTATGTTGGTGTATTCCAAAACCACGATGCTAAGCAGATCATCGATACGGTAAGTGAGCTCGGCCTTTCAGCTGTTCAGTTACACGGTGCCGAAGATCAGCAGTTCGTTAACCAACTCAAAGCTCAACTTCCCGCTCAGGTTGAAATCTGGAAGGCCTACGGTGTTAGCCAGTCAGTGCCTGAACTGATTAATGACAACGTTGACCGTCATTTACTGGATACCAAAGTAGGGTCACAGGTTGGTGGTACAGGATTAGTGTTCGACTGGTCTCTGATAGGTGACCCATCCAAAGTGATGCTCGCCGGAGGAATTACTCCTTTCAACGCCCAAAAAGCCGCTGAACAAGGCTGCCTCGGCCTGGACCTAAACTCAGGCGTTGAACACTCTCCGGGTAAAAAAGATGGCGAGAAGCTGGAACAAGCCTTCTGCGCGATAAGAAACTACTAATTTATTAGCAGCGTGAGACGCTCACGCTGGACAAATTTAAGGAATTACACCATGGCAAAACTAGATGCCTACTTTGGCGAATATGGTGGTCAGTATGTACCACAGATCCTTGTCCCGGCTCTTGAGCAGCTAGAACAAGCTTTCATTGATGCTCAGCAAGATCCTGAGTTCCATAGCGAGTTTATGTCTTTGCTGCAAGAGTATGCGGGTCGCCCTACGGCGCTCACTCTGACTCGCAACCTGACTAAAGGTACCAAGACCAAACTTTACCTTAAGCGCGAAGACCTGCTGCACGGTGGTGCACACAAGACTAACCAGGTACTGGGTCAGGCGTTACTTGCTAAGCGTATGGGTAAGCATGAAATCATCGCTGAGACGGGCGCTGGTCAGCACGGTGTTGCGACAGCCTTAGCTTGTGCGTTACTAGGGTTGAAATGTCGCGTTTATATGGGTGCTAAAGACGTTGAGCGTCAAAGCCCGAACGTATTCCGTATGAAGCTTATGGGTGCTGAAGTCATTCCGGTACACTCTGGTTCAGCAACGCTGAAAGATGCTTGTAATGAAGCCTTGCGTGACTGGTCTGCAAGTTATGAAGAGGCGCACTACCTACTAGGTACCGCTGCGGGCCCTCACCCATTCCCAACCATTGTTCGTGATTTCCAGCGCATGATTGGTGAAGAGACTAAGAATCAGATTCTTGCTCGTGAAGGTCGTCTGCCTGACGCCGTGATCGCTTGTGTCGGTGGTGGTTCTAATGCCATTGGTATGTTCGCTGACTTTATTGGAGAAGAGAGTGTTCGCCTGATTGGTGTAGAGCCAGCAGGTAAAGGTATTGATACTGACCAGCATGGTGCGCCGCTTAAACACGGTAAAACAGGTATCTTCTTTGGTATGAAAGCTCCATTGATGCAGGACGAAAATGGTCAGGTAGAAGAGTCTTACTCTGTCTCTGCAGGTCTGGACTTCCCATCAGTCGGCCCTCAACACGCTCACCTGAACGCTATTGGTCGCGCGGAATATGACAACGTGACAGATGATGAAGCATTGGAAGCGTTCCAGGAACTCGCCCGTAACGAAGGTATTATTCCGGCACTAGAGTCTTCTCACGCACTCGCACACGCTCTGCGTATGGCGCGTGAAAATCCTGAGAAAGAACAACTATTAGTAGTAAACCTGTCAGGTCGTGGTGATAAAGATATCTTCACCGTCCATGACATTCTGCAACAAAAAGGAGCGATCTAATGAACCGTTATGAAAATCTATTCGCGCGCCTCAACGATGATAACCAAGGCGCATTCGTTCCGTTCGTAACGGTTTGCGATCCAAACCCTGAGCAATCTTTTAAGATCATGGAAACACTGGTTGAAGCGGGTGCCGATGCCCTTGAACTCGGTATTCCATTTTCAGACCCTTTAGCTGACGGTCCGACAATTCAGGGGGCTAACATTCGAGCTCTTGATTCTGGTGCGACGCCAGATATCTGTTTCGATCTGATTGCCAGAATCCGTGCTAAATACCCACAACTTCCTATTGGTCTGCTGATGTACGCGAACCTGGTTTACTCACGTGGTGTAGAAAACTTCTACCAGCGTTGTGCTGATGCGGGTATCGATTCAGTACTGATTGCTGATGTACCTACCAATGAGAGTGGTGAGTTTGTTGCGGCGGCAGAGAAGTTTGGTATCCACCCTATCTTCATTGCACCACCAACAGCTAGTGATGAGACTCTACAGCAAGTTTCGCAACTTGGTGGTGGTTATACTTACCTGCTTTCGCGTGCTGGCGTAACTGGTGCGGAAACTAAAGCCAATATGCCAGTAGGAGATATGCTAGAGAAACTAAACCAATTCGACGCTCCACCAGCGCTGTTAGGTTTTGGTATCTCTGATCCAACTCAGGTGAAACAGGCGATTGAGGCCGGTGCTGCGGGCGCAATCTCAGGCTCTGCAGTAGTAAAAATCATCGAAAACCACCTCGAACAACCCGCAGAGATGTTAAATCAACTAGCAAACTTTGTTTCTTCAATGAAGACTGCAACACACAAGTAGCGTGTTAGCCATCTAAACTGCTATGAGATCAGCTTCTTATCACAGGTAAAAAGCTGATCTTTTTTTTAACATTTTATGTTGCTTTTTCCTCTCTCCCTGACCGCAAAAACAGGCAATCAATCAGCCTTACCGTATAACCCCACCAAATAGCAAACGGTTGCTATTGAGCAAAAAATTAGCATTCATCAATAAAACGTCGATTATTGCCCTGATCAACACCCTGCCCATATTGCTAAATGTAAAATTTAAGTGTACAACGCAAGACGAAATTATTATCCGGTAACAAGTTTTAACTTGGTGGGTAATTCTAGGAAATTAAATTTTATTAGCACAGAGGTTATGGAAGTGTTAAAACAAAAGAATTTACTAAGCAACATTGGTGTTCAAGTCGTGATTGCCATGATCGTAGGTACTGCCGTTGGTGCCTTCATGGGAGAGAGCGCTACCATGTTCGCTCCACTTGGCGCGATCTTTATCAACCTAATCAAAATGTTGGTTATCCCTCTAGTAGCCGTTGCCCTTATTTCAGGCGCAGCTGGTCTGGGTAACAGCCAGTCGGCAGGTAAAGTTGGTCTGGTAACACTAGGTTACTTTGGTCTGACTTCGGCTCTTGCAGTAGCACTAGCACTCTTTATGGGGGAAGTATTTAAGCCTGGACTTGGCATCGACCTATCAGGCGTTGAAGGCATGTTCTCTGCGGAGTACGCTTCTAAAGGTGAATTACCAACTTTCTGGGCGACCATTACTGGTATGATCCCAACCAACGTTTTCCAATCACTGAACGAAGCAAACATCCTGCAGATCCTTGTGTTCTGTATGTTCTTTGGTATCGCGATTTCTAAGCAAGCAAAAGAACGCCGTGAACCAATCATGAACGGTGTAAACTGCATTGTTGACGCTATGGTATGGATGATCAACAAGGTAATGATCATTGCTCCAATTGGTGTATTCGGTCTGATGGCTGAAGCCGTTGGTACGTTTGGTTTTGCTGCCCTGATGGTGGTATTCAAGCTATTCGTCGTTTACGTAGCTGCGATCCTAATCTTTGGTTTTGTTGCTTACCCGCTAATGGTTCACATCTTCACTAAGACTTCAGCGAAGAAGTTCCTGGTAGCGATGAAGAAGCCACAAGCCGTTGCACTTTCTACTGCTTCATCAATGGCTACGCTTCCAGTAACTCTGGACACTGTTGAGCACGAGCTAGGCGTTAAGAATTCGACGGCTTCGTTTGTTTTACCTCTAGGTGCAACAATCAACATGTCTGGTAACGCAATCTACTACGGTCTGGTAGCGATCTTCTTTGCTCAGCTATTCAATATCGATCTTGGTATGGGTGCTTACATTGCGATCATCGTGACTTCTACTCTAGGTGCTGTTGGTCAGGCGGGTGTTCCTGGTCCATCATTCCTGGTTGTTGCAGTACTCCTGGCGGCTGGTATTCCAATTGAAGGTCTGCCACTACTGTTCGCTCTTGACCGTATCTTCGACATGATTCGTACTGCGCTTAACATCACTGGTGATGCGGCGTGTGCGGTTATCGTTGATTCGCTAATTGAAGATGAAGAGAAAGAAGCGGAAATGCAAAAGCAAACTGCATAATTCGCTGACTATTCAGGTCAAAAAGCCACTCAATTGAGTGGCTTTTTTTATGTTCTGCTCATCGGTTATCTACACGCTGAGGAAATAACTGAAGTAGGCATTGTCACGCTGGTAACCTAATGACTCGTATAGCTTTTGAGCAACGAAGTTATCGCGCGCGGTCTCCAGACTAAGTCCCTTGGCTCCCGTTTCAATGGCATGTTGTGTTGCGGCATTCATCAACACTCTCCCAACCCCAGCTCCCCTAGCTTGCTCAGAGACAAACAGATCATTGAGAATCCAGCTTCTCTTGGCGGATATCGATGAGAACGATGGGTATAGTTGGGTAAAGCCCAATGGTTGCCCCTCGCCATCTGTCGCTAAGAAAATCACTGACTCCTTGTTGTCAATCCGTTCATGAATGTAGTTTTTCGCTAAGTCCAGATCACTTTTCTGACCATAAAAAACTCGATAACTGTTAAATAGCTGAGCAATTGCATCGATCTGCGCGACTGTTCCTTTCACTACTTCGACTTTCAATCTTCGACTCCGAATATCCTTTTCAAATTGAAATCTAATAGTGTCTAGCGCGCTGAAATTGCGCAATTCTATTGTTAGAAGCTATTAACTGAGTCGCAAATTTTTACCGGCGACTGCTAAACAAACACCACCACCAAATGCAGCCCAGCAACCATCCCTGTCAGGTTGCGCCTCATGGTTTGATAGAGGTCAGTCAGTTCGTCGCGCCACGTATGCTTCTCAAAGTACCAAATCGCAACGTAGCCCACACCGAGTAACGCAATGACCGCTGTAACACTCTGGCTGGTTTGTAATAACAGTAGCCACGCCATCAAGGCAAAAACATTACTCACAATTAATGCAATTCGTTTACTGGTAGCGACTTGATGATTGAGGCTACGCCCCCAAAGTACCCCGGAGAGAAAGCTAAGGATGACGGCACTGTAGGAGATAAATAACTGGGTCCCACCAATGGCCAGTATCTGCATATCGAAAGCGATCATGACCGTACCAAGAAAAAATGGCACTAATCCCCAATAGCCTAGCTGTTGAATGGTTTTATTGTCCGAGTCCATATCACGTTCCCTACAGCTGCTGCTTGATCATATTGATGAGCGAAGGAGCCTGAGGGTTAGTACTACTTGGGAAAGTCGCAACCACTTCACCTTCACGATTTATCAGGTACTTGTAAAAGTTCCATCTCGGCTCAACGCCTGACTGCTTGCTGATTTCCGAAAAAACAGGATTAGCATCCCCGCCACGAACACTGGAACGCGCCATCATAGGAAAGGTGACACCGTAATCGAGGTAACATACTTTGGCGCTGTTCTGCTCTGAGCCCCTATCTTGTTTGAAGTCATTACTGGGGAAGCCGACCACCGAAAAGCCCTGCTGTTTAAACTGCTGATGGAGCTCTTCTAATCCGGCAAACTGAGAAGTGAAGCCGCACTGACTGGCCGTATTGACGACCAGTAATGTTTTACCCTTAAACTCTTCACACAGGTTTATTGACTCTGTCGAGTTGAGTAATCGTTGTTGCGCATCTAACAGGTTTGGACAGTCAGCGGCAAAGCTGACCGGGATGTAGGCACTCAGTGCCAACGCAATAACAGCAAATAATCTTTTCATCGTCTCGGACTCATTCAGGTATTGTCATACTCTACTACTGCAATCAGCCCAGATTTGATCACTTACAGAGTAAGATATGGCGCCGCTAACTGACGAATATTGACTCTGGCTCCGAGACGAGCCGCGAGAAGGTACATTCCTGCAATTTTTCGATGCAAGAAGAGTGCATCTGCAGGAGGTGTGTGCCAGTAGTCCTGCTCTAAGCTCAAGATGGTGCCGGCTTCTCTTAGCCGCTGAGCAAGTCCACTGGCTTTGAAGTCGTACTCGTGATCCGCCAGCATTGGCTCACAAGCGAGTTTCACCAGTTCCAAAATAGCCTGCCTTTGTTCGGGCAGGATGTCCTGACTGAAGAATCCTATCTGCTCTAGTGCCCTATTCAGACCTTGCTCGTCCCCTTTCAACACAGAGGAGAATGCCAATCGATAGCCGTCACTAAAACCTTGCTCATACTCTCTCGTCGCACCGAAATCCAACAGACCGATCTGCTTGGTGTGCTGCAAATAAACGTAATTCGCAAAATTGGGGTCTGTCTGAACCATTCTAAAATCGAACAGCTCTCTGAACATCAGCTCCAGCAATCGATGCATGATGAGATCTCGCTCAGGCTGCGGTAACGCGTCGACACCTTCTATTGAAACGCCCTCGATAAATTCCATCGCTAACACCGAACTAGAGGTTATCGAGCGATCAATTTTCGGTACAACAAAGTGAGTGGTCCCTTGAAGCTCGTGATAATACCGCTCGGCAAATTGAGCTTCGCGCTGGTAATCCGCTTCATCATGTAACTGCTTTTTCGCTTCCTCAAGCAGCCCTTTGTAATCCACTGAATCCGGTATTAGCCCGACGATATTAAGCAGAGTCCCGACATTATCGACATCACTATCGATACTCTTTTTAATCCCAGGGTATTGGACTTTGACCGCAAGTTTGTCACCACTATCGCTGTACGCCTGATGCACCTGTCCGATTGAGGCACTTGCAACCGGTTTAAAATTGAACGCAGTGAACTTCACTTTCCAATCTGAACCAAGTGAATTTTCAAGCACTGAATTGAGTTGTTTAGCCGGAAGAGGATCCGCATCTGAGCGTAAACGAGCCAGAATATCAGCCAGTTCAGGCTCAAGTACATCACCTGCATCCATTGACAACATCTGACCAAGTTTCATTGCCGCTCCACGAAGATGGGCTAACTGCTCGGTGAGACGAGAAATATTCGCAGGTGTCAGTAACAGCTCTTTTGCTTTAGGTCTCTGTCCTTTGACCAGCTGTTTCGAACCTTCGGTTAATACATTACCGGCTACTCGGGTTGCTAGTGTGGCCAGCTTACCAAAGCGTGAAATTCGGTGGGTCGGTATGTTTCTCTGTTTAGGTGACATATCGCATCTCTTTGGGGATTCACACTTGTATACGTGAAAGGTAAACAACGAGCTCAACTGACGGCAAAGTATCGTTAGTTCAGATGCTTAAACTGCAGCTCCACCAATCGTTGATACAGTTCGCAACTTACCATTAGCTGTGAGTGGTTGCCCACATCAACTAAGGTACCCTGATCAAGCACCGCGATCTTGTCAGCATGTTTAATGGTCGATAGGCGGTGGGCAATAATGATGGTCGTTCTACCCTGCATCAGTTCTTCTAACGCCTGCTGGACATGATGTTCACTTTCACTATCGAGTGCACTGGTTGCTTCATCAAGCAGCAGTATATTAGGGTCTTTCAGGATAGCACGCGCGATTGCGATTCTTTGCCTTTGACCTCCGGAAAGTCGAACTCCACGCTCACCGAGAAAACTGTTGTAGCCTTGCGGCAAGTTAACAATGAAATCATGGGCATGGGCTTTTTTCGCGGCTTCAATCACTTGTTCATCCGTTGCCTCTGGATTGCCGTAACGGATGTTATGAAACACATCATGGCTAAACAGCGCTGGCTGTTGAGGAACTAACGCCATCTGCTGACGTAAATCGCTTGGAGAGAAATCACGCACATCAACGCCGCCTAGTGATACTTTACCGATCTGAGGGTCGTAGAATCGTTGCAGAAGCTCAAACAGAGTCGTTTTACCTGCACCGGACGGGCCAACTAACGCCAGCACTTTCCCTTCTTGAACCGATAAACTTAGCTGATGTAGCGCTGCTTGATCTGGCCGCGAAGGATAGTAAAAACTGACCTGTTCAAAAGCGACGTCTGCACTGAGCGAATCAGGAGCGGATTGCGGCTCAACTGGCGCGACGATGTTACTCTCGACCTGCAGAATTTCTATCAAGCGTTCCGTTGCGCCTGCTGCGCGCTGTAGCTCACCCATCACTTCAGAAATCGTCGCCAATGACGAAGCAACCATAATGGCATAGAAGACGAATGCAGCAAGATCACCAGCACTCATGGCACCATTGATGACATCACTGCCACCAACCCACAACATGCCTGAAATAGCGCTGAACACAATGACGATCACACCGGAGATAAGTATCGCTCGCTGCTTAACTCGCTTACGACCTATGGTATAAGCTCGTTCAACCTCTTCAGCAAAGAATGACTTCTCCTGCGACTCACGACTATAACTCTGCACGGTCTTAATCTGTTCAATCGCTTCCCCAGCATAACTGCCGACATCGGCCATCGAGTCCTGACTCTGACGAGATAATGCACGCACCTTACGTCCGTAAACCAGGATAGGTACCAATATAAAGGGCACACTTGCCAGCACTATCAGGGTCAATTTGATGTTGGTGGCAAACAACATAATGATTGCCCCTACACACATCAATGCACTGCGCATCGCCATTGAGAATGAAGAACCGATAATGCTTTGCAGTAAAGTGGTGTCAGTGGTGATACGCGACATGATGTCACCACTGCCATTTGTTTCAAAATAGCTCGGATGGAGGGTGATGACATGATTGAACACCGCCAGTCGGATATCCGCACTAACCCGTTCCCCCACCGAAGAGACCAGATAAAAACGGAAAAAGGTTCCGATAGAGATCAATACAGTGATCAGCATAATAAACCCAATCGCACTCCCCAACTCCTGGGTCGACTGTTGGGCAAAGCCTTGGTCGATTAGCACTCTTACTCCTTGCCCCACAGACAAGGTCAGAGAAGCAGTCAATACTAAGGCAATCAAAGCAGCGGCGACTTTGAGTTTATAAGGCTTAATGAAAGTCAGTAACTCAAGCAGAATACTGAGATTTTTATTGTTAGGCTTGGAAGATGTCGATTGTGAGTCTACTCGCGCAGATGATTGCATAGCACCGCCTTGTGATTAAAGCTAATCAACGTCTCTTTAGACTATCGCTAGATGAACCAGATAGAAATAGTTGTTTTCACAAACTTGTACTTTACAAAAAGCATAAAAAAGCCTGACCGGAGTCAGGCTTTAGAAAACTCTATCCTATTGATTATAGGAAATGGAAGGTCGCGTTAAGAGAGAAGTTCTTAACGTCTTCTTCTTTCATAGAGAATACGTTGTAGCTTGCACCTAGTGAGATAGGACCCATTACAAAGTACTCAGCACCCACACCGTACATCATGTCAATTTCGTCTTCTTTGAAATTGCTGTTTTGACCAGTCAGCTCGTACGAGTGGATACCCGCTTTCGCGTAAACGTGCAGTGGACCAAAGTCGATGCTTGGCTTAGCTGCAAAGTAAACCGCTGAACCTTCTAGATCTAGTGTTTGGTTACCGTAACGAACGTTGTCGAAATCACCAAAGTTCTGGTAACCCGCTTCCAGACCGATGAACGGTAGAATACCGGTACCTACGTGAACGTTGTAAGACGTCGATGATTCGTTGCCCAGATCAGCTTGACCCACACTTGCGCTGCCGTAAATCCAAGAGTCCGCAGAAGCTGAAGCTGATGCGCCAATCAGAGCTAGCGCGAGTAGTGTCTTTTTCATAATAAACCTTCTCTAGTTATTAGCTGCAGAAGCTTGGGCTGGCAAGCTTCTGCCGTATTTGTCAAAATTCCGAACTGTAAATATTCTAATGCAATTTACATACCTAACAAGCATCAATCGCCATTTTAACTCGCTTGTCTGATACTGGGTATGGGGTACCAAGTTGCTGGGCGAAGTAGCTAACACGAAGCTCTTCAATCATCCAGCGCACCTGTTTGACGTTATCAGGTACTGCGACACCCTTAGGGA
The DNA here is from genome assembly GCF_000189255.1 of Vibrio brasiliensis LMG 20546. Taxonomy (GTDB): domain Bacteria; phylum Pseudomonadota; class Gammaproteobacteria; order Enterobacterales; family Vibrionaceae; genus Vibrio; species Vibrio brasiliensis. The sequence continues at coordinate 71,511 of NZ_AEVS01000045.1, forward strand.
TTTTGTTTAGCAGTTCTTTGTAATCGTTAGCAACGGATTCAATTTTCAGCATATGCAGGCGATCTTTGTTTGGATCGATTGGCAGTTTCTCCATCCGGCGCTCAATGGCCTTCATATAACGGAGAATATCTGGCAGACGCTTCCATCCACACTCTGTGGCGAATCCTTTGAAAATTAGCCCTTCGATTTGCGCCTTGATGTCCGACAGGGCAAAAGCCATCGTGAAGTCAATCTTGCCCTTCAGCTTCTTGTTGATGTTAAATGCAGTAGTAAGAATTGTCTCAACTTGCTGGGCAATTTCTACCACAGTGTCACCTAATTCAGCGCGAACATGCTCTTTAAGCTGTTCAAACTGTTCAGGCTGCCACACTAAACCGCCCTTCTCTTCAATCAACTTATCTACACCACAAGCAATACAGTCATCAATCAGGTCGAGTACTTTACCGTATGGGTTGAAGTACAAACCGAGTTTAGACTTGTTCGGCAAGTTTGAGTGCAAATATTTAATCGGAGACGGCACATTAAGTAAAATCAGACGACGTTGACCCGCTTTCATCGCTGAAACCTGCTCATACTCAGTTTCGTACAGCTTGATTTCAACACTGTCTTTGCTGTCTACGATTGCCGGGTAGGCCTTAACGTCATAACCACCACGTTTCTGCTGGTACACCTTTGGCAGCTCGCCAAAACTCCAGGTGTGTAACCCCTGCTGTTCAATATCATCATCAGCAACTTTCGACAGGGTTTCCTGAACCTTGTCTTTCAGGCTCTCTTTGAGCTCGTGGAGATCACGATGCTCTTTGAGCTTGCGGTTACGATGGTCAACGGCACGATAAGTCACTTTCAGATGGTCTGGCACCTGGGCCAGGTTCCAGTCTTCACGCAACACTTCAACTCCAGTCATGCGGCGCAGCTCTTTTTCCAATGAATCCAGCAACGGTGCTTCAAACGGGGTTGAACGCGCTAAGAACGCGTCGGCGTAGTTGGGCGCTGGGACAAAGTTCTTACGTATCGTTTTAGGCAGTGATTTGATTAAACTCACCACCAGCTCATGACGTAAACCCGGGATCTGCCAGTCAAAGCCAGCGGGTTCCACCTGATTAAGAATTGGCAGAGGAAGATGAACCGTGACGCCGTCATTATCCTCACCCGGCTCGAACTGATAGCTCAGTTTGAGTTTAAGGCCATTCTGATGCCAGAAGTTAGGGTAATCCAGATCGGTTACGTGACTAGCGTCGCCCTTAAACAGCATCTCTTTTTCAAAGTTAAGTAACTCTGGGTTTTGCTTAGATGCTTTCTTCCACCAGGTATCAAAATGTTTAGCCGATACGACTTCAGTACCAACACGTTGGTCATAGAAGTCAAACAGCTCATCATCATCAACCAAGATGTCACGACGACGAGACTTGTGCTCCAGCTCTTCAACTTCCTGAAGTAACTTGCGATTCTGTCTGAAGAAGGCGTGCTTCGTTTCCCACTCCCCTTCAACTAATGCGCTACGGATAAAGATCTCACGGCTCACTGCCTGATCGATACTGCCGTAGTTAACCAGACGTTTTGGTACGATTGGCACCCCGTACAGCATCACTTTTTCGTGTGCCATTACCGCAGCGCGCTTCTTAGACCAATGTGGTTCGCTGTAGCTGCGTTTAATCAGATGTTTCGCCAGTGGTTCAATCCATTCAGGCTGAATCTTAGCGATAATGCGGCCCCAAAGTTTCGAGGTTTCCACCAGTTCTGCAGACATGATCCACTTAGGCTGTTTCTTAAACAGACCTGACGCAGGGAAAATATGAAAACGGGCATTACGCGCGCCCTGGTAATCATTTTTCTCCTGATCTTTCATACCGATATGTGACAGCAGACCAACCAGAATCGCACTATGAACCCCCTGATAGCTCGCAGGTTCATCATTAAGTTTGAAGTCCATTTCGCGCATCGACTGATGGACCTGAAAATACACATCCTGCCACTCACGAACACGTAAGTAGTTAAGGTAATCCTGCTTACATTGCTTACGGAACTGGTTACCGGATAACTGCTTCTGCTGTTTCTGGATGTAATCCCACAAGTTAACAAAGGTCAGGAAGTCTGATTCTTCATGGAAGAAACGACGGTGTTTATCATCAGAAGATTGTTGCTTGTCGCTCGGACGCTCGCGCGGATCCTGAATGGACAGTGCTGAAGCAATAATCATCAACTCTTTCAGGGCACCATATTTAGGCGCTTCAAGCACCATACGAGCCAGACGCGGGTCAATTGGCAAGCGCGCCAACTGACGACCCGTAGGCGTTAGACGTTTCTTAGGATCTTTGGCTTTCTCGTTAATAGCACCCAGTTCTTCAAGCAGGCGAACACCATCCTGAATGTTACGCTTATCCGGTGCCTCAACAAATGGGAAGGCTTCAATGTCACCTAAGCCCAGTGCCGTCATCTGCAGAATAACTGAAGCCAGGTTGGTACGTAATATTTCCGGATCAGTAAACTCTGGACGTGAGTTGAAGTCATCTTCTGAATAAAGACGAATACAGATACCTTCTTCTACACGGCCACATCGACCTTTACGCTGGTTAGCACTCGCTTGCGACACTGGTTCAATAGGCAGACGCTGTACCTTAGTACGGTAACTATAGCGGCTAATACGAGCCGTACCCGGGTCAATAACGTATTTGATACCAGGTACTGTCAGCGAGGTTTCTGCCACGTTGGTCGCCAGAACGATACGACGCCCGGCATGAGGCTGGAAGATTTTGTTCTGCTCGCCGGCAGAAAGTCGTGCATACAGCGGGACGATTTCAGTGCTCTTTAAATTACGCTTACTCAGCGCATCTGCGGTATCGCGTATTTCACGCTCACCGTTCATAAAGATCAGAATGTCACCTAAGCCTTCATCGCACAGCTCATCTACCGCGTCAAAAATGCCTTCTAACTGGTCGCGATCAACATCATCATCGCCACGCAGTGGACGGTAGCGAGTCTCTACTGGATAAGTTCGACCAGACACTTCGATGATTGGCGCGTTACTAAAGTGCTTAGAGAAACGCTCAGGATCGATGGTTGCTGAGGTAATGATCACTTTTAAATCAGGGCGACGCGGCAACAGCTCTTTAAGATAGCCAAGAATAAAATCGATATTCAGACTGCGTTCGTGAGCCTCATCGATAATGATGGTGTCGTACTGGTTTAGATAACGGTCATGCTGAATCTCTGCCAGCAAAATACCGTCAGTCATGAGTTTAATCTGAGTATTTTCAGAGATCTGGTCGTTAAATCGAACCTTGTAGCCGACAAACTCGCCCAGCTTCGTTTCCATCTCTTCTGCAATACGATTGGCAACTGAACGGGCAGCAAGACGACGTGGCTGAGTATGACCAATTAAGCCATATTTACCGCGGCCCAATTCAGCACAGATCTTTGGTAGCTGAGTGGTTTTACCTGAACCCGTTTCACCCGCAACAATCACCACCTGATTCTCTTCAATCGCCTTGGCAATATCATCTTTCTTCTGGCTAACAGGCAGGATCTCTGGGTATTCGATTGTCGGTGAGCAGAGGCCACGCTGCTCCGCCTCCATCATTGATTTAGCGATGTCGAGAGCGATCTCATCAAACACCGCCCCACGAGAGGCGTCTTTCTTAATTTTATTTGCCCCTGCAATGCGCTTACTCAAGCGGAAGCGATCACGCAACATACATTCATTGAGGGCTTTACGTAACGTGGCCGCATTATTGGCTGATGCGTTCACATTGGTATCTTTTTCTGGCTGTGACGAAGTCAAAGCGTTTCCTATTATTCTATCTCAATCAAAAACGCGCGGATTGTATCACATAACTTGCCCGCAAGCTTACACCACTCTGTTCTACAAAGGATTTACTACCGAGTAAGACAAGATGAATGTTCGATCCAATCACTGTGTTGATGCTGAAACTGATTTAACCAATTATCCGCAGCCTGATCTAAGGTCTGATTTTCGTTGTCTATCAGTAGCGAAGCCGTAGCGATATGTTGACTGGATAAAGTAAAGGAGGAAACGATATCAAAAGCACAAGCAGACTTAGTTCTCAGTTGGTTGGAAATAGCGGTTTTTAGCCAGGCACCACGTGGATTACCACAGTCCCACGTATATTTGCTGTTTACTCCCCAGGAAGGGTCTAACTCACACGCTTCATCGTAACGGGGAAACTCGACAAATGAGCCGGGATACTTGGCTTCAACCCAATTGGGAGTCCAGTTATAGATCAACAGGGGTTTTTGCTTTGCAATATAGTCGCGCAGTTTTCTATTTATCGCGTCACCGTCTTCCAGCACCTCCACACGATAATTGAGCCCAAGTGCCCGTATTTTTGCAGCATCCGGTTTTTCCCAGGGACCGGAGTAGTAAACACCACGTTCGGAGTCCTTGTAGCTAAACAGGTGCGCGCAATTCTTTAAAGCTTCCCAGTTTGGCAAACCGGGACAGAGAGCTTCCACGTAATCGGGATACCACCACTCTTCCCGAGTCTCAACATTATGCACTGTTCCCTGCTGAATAAACCCTTTGGCAATCATCTCATCGTATTTGGGCCCCATAGAGCCCTGCCACACTTCGACCTGGACATCTGCTTCACCCTGCGCCAACTTGTACCATTGCACCTGAGACGAAGCATAGACAATCTCTACCTCGATACCTTGCTGCTCTAATAATCTTCCCAGCGCCTTGGTAATCACTTGCTGGCTGCCCCAGTCTAAGGAAAGCAAGCGTACAGGTTCTGCGTCGACGCTAAAAGCAACGACCAGACTACCTAAAAGCAGTGACTGCCGAATCATAACGCCTCCTGCAATTTCGATACGACCAGTTATTATCTTTTATACGTTAAAGAATAGGTGAAAGTGCATTGGAAGAGGAGAAATCGTTTGTAAGTAGTCTGAGCGACAAAAGGGTCGCTCAGACAGGAGGGATCAGAAGTCTATTTGCACATAGAGGGTATTGTAGTTGCTACCACCTTTGATTCGACCGTACTGTGATGCTTTTTCGAAGATAGCGCTACGATGATGTAACGAGTAGCCGAACCACACCTTGTCTAAATCGCGGTTATTAAGCAGGTCACCGACATTGATATCAAATGAGAAATCCAGGTAATTTAGGTAGTTACTTGGCGTGTAACCTTTCGACTTCATCTCTTCATGCTCGACATAAGTAAAGCTGTCGATATAAGAGATACCTTCAGCGACACCAAAACGCCACTTGGTTGGCCAGTCTATGGTGTAATAAGCTTTAATCGCCGCAACATACTCAGTCGCTGATGATTGCACCTCAGAGGACCAATGGTGCACGATCCCCGGAGTGAAATAGATGTCCAGCGGTATACCAAACAGCTCGTCCGTTAACGGATGACCATAAAACAGTGACGTTAACTGATTATTGTAGGGATCTTTTTCACTATTGAACTTCATGATGTCGCCAATATTAGATGGCGTTGCCCAGCCGTGAGCAACCCTCATATAGCGCTTATTAGTCAGTTCAGATTTGGGTGCCTTGGTTTTATCGTTGAAGAAACCAAAGCCAAGATATACTTCACCCTGATAGCGATCTTCGATAGCGGATGAGTTATAGGCGTTGTTGTCCAAACGAGTAACACTGGTTGCCCCAAGCAGATACAAGTTGGAGTAAACATGATAACGGGCACTGACCCCAAGATTGATATCAACACCTGCACTAATTCGCTCATTGGTCAGGCTCGAAAACGCATAGTATTCGCTGTTAAAGTCAGCCCCTTTGTAACGTGCCGTCAGGTGAGGGTTTAGCTCCCAATCTCCAAATTCATATTGACCTGACACCGTCAGATTAGCGTGAAAACGTGAATCTGAATCGGTCATCAACTCACTGTCGAGATGCCATTGAGGATCGATTTGATATCTGAGCTGAGCACCAAAATCAAAAGTATCGCCTTGAAGCGCATTTTGCTCCGACGCCGGAATATCAACAAAGCGCAGTCGCATCAGAGCATTAAGCTGATACTTTTCATCATCTGAGGCATACAAGTATGCTCCGCCTTCTAAGCCATCAACAAAGAAATGCTCATTGTTAAAATACATCAGAGGAACGAAGGTGCTGACGGTCTGATCACCACTTTGAGTATCAAAGGGAATAGACGCCATGCGATATACCGCTGCTATCCCCCAGTCCTGTTCACCCAGAGTGGCTTTTTCTTCGGCCAGTAACTCAACAGGTGTTAATCCACCAACCATAACAGCCATGGCTGTCAGACGTTTTTTTAGTGCCATTTTTAGTCCAAAAGTGACGAAGAGAGCCAAAATCTAACCAAACAATAAAGTTATTACTTATGTTTATTGGTAAATCGTCGTTAAAATATCAATATATGATCTACGAAATCAAAATATTGTGAAAGCATCTGAACTAAAAAGTTTACTCGATTCTCTACCTGAAGGTAGTGACCCTGACATAGTAACAGGCGAAGTCTGGTTACCAGAACGCCTGCTAAGCACGTCTCAAGACCAAGATATGATGTTTTTGCATTTCGACACCGCTCCTGAAGAGACTCAGGGAGAAGAGGAAGGACGTGGCTTTGTCGAACATGAAGTAGCGATGATTCGCCATCGCTTTGAACAGATCCTTGAAGAAAGTTCTGATACCAAAACAAAAGCAGATGCAATGCTGGCTCTTTTTCTCATGGGTCATGAACTTTCTAGCTCAGACATCATCGAAATACTCGAAGATCCTGAAGTTCCTGAGCCCCCAACTGAGTAGTACATGAACAACAAAATACCTTTTCTCATTGCCGGACCGATTTTACGTAAAACCACCGCCAGCGAGCTGGTGTTCTGGCTGGTCACCAGTGAACCACTGCAGGGCACATTTGAACTCAACCTTGAACCGCAACAAGGGCAGATTTATAGTCAGGATCTCAGTCGTTGTACACAACTACAAATTGGAACCCGTTGCTATCTCACTCTGGCGCAGTTTTCAGGTCAGTTTCCAACTAACGTTGCCCTTAGTTATCAGTTCCATACTCAACATGGACCTATAACCGAGCTGTGCCCTAACCTGCTTTATGGCGATGAGCTGGCTCCGACGATTCGCATATCAACCAAAGCCGATTACATTCTTCACGGCTCATGTCGTAACCCTCATCATCCAAGTAAAGATGCGCTGGTTGCTGCGGATAACAAGGTTGCAGGTCAAGAATTACAGCAACGTCCTGATATGCTGATGATGAGTGGTGACCAAATCTACGCAGACCACGTAGCCGGACCAACGTTGGATGCAATTATTCAAACTATTGAGTTACTTGGGTTACCAGACGAGCGCTTCGACCAGGCCCCCTTTGCTTCTGGGCTGGAGTTATTTGCTCACCCTGACTGCTACTATGGCAGGGATAAACTGCTGCCCCACTATGTCGATGACGGTAGTTGGCTGACGAAATTGTTCCCTCATCGCAATGCACCGATCTTCAGCTCTCGCGAGGCAGAAAATCATCTGGTGACCTTCTCCGAGTTTTTCGCCATGTACCTGCTGGTCTGGTCTCCAACACTGTGGCCTTGCCTCAACCTCGATAACTTGCTCGATAAAGGCTTCTCTCATGGTGGCAGTACTATATCGCCAAAGTTTCAACAGCTGTGGCGTGAGGAAAAGACCATCATAGAACAGTTTGTCGCTGGTCTGCCGCAAGTACAGCGTCTGTTTGCTCATATTCCGACCTACATGATTTTTGATGATCATGACATCACTGACGACTGGAATCTTACTGTCGGCTGGGAAAAGGCGGCCTACAGTAATCCACTCTCTAATCGCATTATCGGTAATGGTTTAATCGCCTATTGGCTGTGTCAGGGATGGGGCAATGAACCGGAGAACTTTAATCAAGAATTTCTTGATGTTGCAACCCGCTTTATTGAACATCCGGAAAGTCAGACTCAGGATGACTTCATCCGTTATCTTTATACCTTTGAGCGCTGGCACTACACCATTCATAGCTCGCCAAAAGTGGTGGTGCTAGACACCCGTACCCGACGCTGGCGTTCGGAATCGCGGATGAACAAACCGTCTGGCTTGATGGACTGGGAAGCATTAATTGAGTTTCAACATGAGTTAATGCACCAGGACAAAGTGGTTGTGGTTTCAGCAGCGCCTATGTTTGGTGTAAAAGTCATTGAAGCGTTACAAAAAGCAGCCACTATCGTCGGACAACCATTGGTCATTGATGCAGAAAACTGGATGGCGCATCCGGGCAGTGCTAACACGCTGCTGAGTATTTTTACTCACACGAAAACGCCTACCAACTTCGTCATTCTGTCAGGCGACGTGCACTATTCGTTTGCCTATGACATCAAACTAAGATTCAGACGTAACAGCCCGAACATCTTCCAGATAACCTGCAGCGGCTTTAAAAACCAGTTCCCAGAACCGTTATTGGCAACATGTGACCACGCAGACCGATTGCTATACTCTCCTCGCTCTCCGCTTAACTTCTTAACTAAGCGTAAGCGACTAAAAATCAAAAAGCGCGATCCAGATACTCCCGGCGTGCGTAGATTAGTTAACACCAGTGCTGTAGGTGAGCTAAAACTCGATGACCATGGTAAGCCATCAAGAGTTTCAATACTGACTGGTGAAGGGGTTGAATGGGACTTTCCAGCGATAAAAGAAAAGTAAGGTTTATGTAAAGCCTCTTGTCATTGCCTCTGTTCGTCACTATCTATAACAGTAGAGAAGAATTTGAGGCAACGACTATGTTGAATTCCATTACCCAACTGTTCAAACAACTCCTCGACGGCCAGGACCTTGGTCACCACACAGCTTCAGACCCAAGCCTGGCAATAGCCTGTTTGCTTTGTGAAGTTGCCGGAGCAGACCATCAGGTTGACGTTCAAGAGCAGCAAGCTAAGCGTCACCTGCTCGAAAAACTCCTTACTCTTGATGAAAGTCAGGCAAACAACCTGTTAGCAAGAGCAGAGCAAAGCCGTCAAGACGCATCATCACTGTATGAGTTCACCACCCAGCTTCGGGAACTGAGTCAGGAGAGTCGTTTTGATTTGATTCAGGCGATGTGGCAAGTCGCAAATGCGGATGGAGAGATAGACCCGTTAGAAGATGCTGTGATACGTAAAACCGCAGAATTACTCTATGTCGATCATAGTGAGTTCATCCGCGCAAAACTGTCAGTGACCGACCAGAAATAATAAAGGGAGCCAAGCTCCCTTTGTGGTTCTGATATCACAGCATGGTCAAGGCCAGTTTGGCGAGGTTATACGCGTCAACGTAACCTGAATGTTGACGACCTTCCCACTCAATACCCTTGCTTTCCTGCGCCGCTTTATGACCGATGCGTTTGTCTTTTAAACGGTTCTGGATACGATATAGCGTCGCAAGGTTGATGAACTCATTAAAGGGCATATCAATCCCTTTTGCCTGACACTCTTCACGTAGCACCCGATCATCGCGCCCCCAGGCAGCATAGATTTTGTTTGCTCCACCGAAGTTTTTTACCATCGACTTAATCACTTCAGCCAGTGGACGACCTTGCTTTTCAATCTTACGCGGGGTGATTCCGGTCAATTGAGAACAGAACAATGACACCTCATCGTGCTCTGGTTTTACGTAGTATTGGGCGCGTTTGACGATCTCACCACTAACAAGATCAATTTCTGCAAGCCCTACTTCGATTATTTCGCCAGTGGTACCGACACCGTTTTCATTCCAACAGCACATTTCCAAATCGAAACAAACAACACGGTTATGGTTCATGGTTCGCCTTTGTTGACAATATTGTGAAAGCGCAAAATTCTACATCAGAAATAGTGAAAACTCGACTGGTTCACGGTCAACTGTTCAGTTATTCCGCGATCGACACACGGTTACGACCCGCTTGCTTACTCTTATACAACTGTGCATCAGAAGCTTGCATGATGTCTTCCTCACCTTCATCGCGTCTGATTGCCGCGCCAATACTCAAGGTACAACGAATACGTTGCCCACTATGAGTATGAACAAGTTCAGCCACCGCGCAACGAATCGCATTTAAATACTCGCCAAGTTGCTGCTTATCAGTAACCGTGGAAAGAATACAAAACTCATCACCGCCCATCCTGACAAACAAGTCTTCGTCAGCCAGATGCCTCTGCACAATCTGTGCGACACAAACCAGCATCTCATCACCAGCGACGTGACCAAAGTGGTCGTTGATTAGCTTAAATCGGTCGACATCAAAGGTAATCAGAGAAAAGCCCTGGTTAGTTCTGACTAACTCCCGTAAATACTGACTAAACGCACGGCGGTTATAGATGCCAGTGAGTGAGTCGTGCATAACCAAAAACTGCAATTCTTCGGTTCGCTCATCTAGCAGTACCGCCAGATGCTCTTTGTCTCGCACCAACAACAAAACAATGTAGCTCAGTAAGCAGGCTATCGTTAAACCGGAAACGAAAATGGCCGCCAACACCACAGAATCATTGTGCGTTACCTGTCGATCAAGTTTGAAATCAACCAACCACTCTCGGTTTGGCAGCACCACACGCTTAGTAATTTCGATACCTTGAGTCTGATTCCAGTTAGGACTGCGGTAAAGTATTGGATCATCTTCAGCGTCAAAACCCATGTCGGTCACTTGCACCAGAAGATCTTGTTCTGTTGCCGTTCTTACCACAATAGCTTCGAAGTATTTGGTTGTGCGAATGACACCTATCACCACACCAATCAGTTCATCGTCATTCTCAAGGTCAAAAACTGGGTGATAAACAAGTAGCCCGGTTTTAACAATTTCTCGATCAAGCCCATCCTGTAAAAGACGTACTTTGTCAGATACGCTCGGCTCACCTTTCCTGGTGATGTTATTCAGTACTCGCTGAAAGCGCTCCCGTGATGAGTAGTAACCCAAGACTCTTAAGTTCTCAGTACTTCTAGGGTAAACGTCTGACGCTGTATAAATCGGCTGATTGTCAGCCATAATATAACCCGACGTTTTATCGCCATCTTTAGGGACAGTATAGATATCAAACTCTGGGTAGGTTTGACGAATCTGCTGGATATGAGCTGGAATGTCTTGCTTTTCCACTCGCTGCATCCACTGCAAGGCAATAAGCGTTTGTGACGATGAGACAACCTGCTCGGCAAACACCGGAAATCGGTCCCAATCCTGAGGCTCCGTGGAATGGAAAAAGTTCGCTCCGGCACCGATAAAGTGCAGATCGCTTTCGACCACTTTTTGCAAGCCTTCAGCTTGTTGCTCGGCCAATCTATCAACCAACGAAATGGTATATTTCAGTTGTGACTGATAAGCAAAGTAGACCGCATAAAATGCAACTAACAGAGATAAGGTAAAAGTGAAAAATGGATAAAGGAAGTTCTTTTTAGTGAATCGTTGCATAACGCATTTTGTGAAAACAGCCTTGTCGAAATAACCAGCGCATTTTAGCCTCATCCAATTGGTGACTTAAAGAGCAATTGGCAAATTGATATGAAACAATTTACGTTTCGTGGTTCATGCCTCTTTTTGCGACAAAATTCGGTTAAAAACAGACCAAACAGTGCCGATAATTCCTGATAAGACCTGTTTTACTAGCTGATTGGCGACTTGATTATGTTACTATCTGCCCCAATTTATCAGAATAACGTGGCTCTCGTTCCAAGTTGAGAGTCAGAGTAGAGATTGAGCCAGTCTCTCCTTACATTAATACATAAGAGAATTGTCATGACGTTCGATTTACAAATGATCCCTCAAACGTTCGATATGCTTCACGCAGGCCTTGCTGCATCAAGCGTTTTACTTCTTCTTATTGCGGTATCTCGCAAGTCTAAAGTGATCGAAAAAGTGGTTGAGAAGCCAGTTGAAAAAATTGTCGAAGTAGAAAAACCCGTCGAAAAGATCGTTGAAGTTGAGAAAGTCGTTGAAGTAGAAAAAGTCATTGAGAAGGTGGTCGAGGTTGAATCGAAACTGGCGACGGCTTCTACAGATTCAGCAATGCAGCTACTTGCTATCATGCAGCAGGAAGCGCGTCTGATTGATTTCCTCAAAGAAGACCTGACTTCGTTCTCTGACGAAGAAGTTGGTGCAGCAGCACGAGTTATCCATACTGGTGGCCAGAAAGTACTCAGTGACTATGTCACGCTTGAACATATTCGTAATGAAGATGAAGAGACTCGCATCACGATTGAAGAAGGTTTCAATCCACAGCAAGTTCGTCTGACGGGTAACGTGACTGGTAATGCACCTTTCCACGGCACACTAGTACACAAAGGTTGGAAGGCAAGCTCTATGAACCTGCCAAAACTAGCTGAAAACTATGATGCTTCTGTTATTGCTCCTGCAGAGGTAGAGCTGTAATGGAAATAAACAACATCGCTCAGTCAGCTAACGAAGCTCATGTTGCTAAATTCAGCGTAGGTATTGACCTTGGAACTACCCACTGTGTTTTGTCCTACATTGACACCAGCAATGAAGACGCACGTGTAGAAGTGATGCCTATCCCGCAGTTAACTGCACCGGGAACCGTAGAAACTCGTAGCCAGTTAGGTTCATTCCTGTATCAGCCTCATGAACATGAAATGAACCCAGCATCCCGGGTGCTGCCTTGGTCTTCTGAACCAACGGCACTGGTCGGTGCTATTGCTCGTAATCTTGGTTCAAAAACACCAATTCGCCTGATTGCCAGTGCAAAATCATGGTTGTGCCATGGTGGCGTTAACCGTCGCGATGCGTTCTTACCTGCTGGTAGCCCAGAAGAGGTTGAAAAGGTATCACCGCTTCGTGCCACAGAACTTTATCTGGAGCACCTGAAGCAAGCATGGGATCACGTAAACCCTCAACACCCGCTCGCCGATCAGGATGTAACCATTACCGTACCAGCGTCATTCGACCCTGCGGCACGTGACTTAACTGCTGAAGCTGCGCGTAATGTTGGTTTTGTTCACCTGACCTTGCTCGAAGAACCACAAGCGGCACTGTATAACTGGATTGATAACAGCAATGACAAGTGGCGCGACGAGGTTTCTGTTGGTGATATCGTGCTGGTTGTTGATATCGGCGGCGGTACGACTGACCTTTCATTGGTTGAAGTAACAGAAGACAATGGCAACCTGACACTCAACCGTATCGCGGTAGGTGAACATATCCTGCTAGGCGGTGACAACATGGATCTTGCCCTGGCTTATCGTCTTAAGATGAAACTTGCTCAGGACGGCAAAGAGCTTCAGCCATGGCAAGTACAGGCTATGACTCACGCATGTCGCGATGCTAAAGAAGCACTTTTAAACGATAGCGAACTGCAGTCTGTGCCTATTGTGGTACCAAGTCGTGGTTCTAAACTGCTTGGCGCAACACTTAAAACCGAACTGACTCAGCAAGAAGTTCAACAGACACTGGTTGACGGCTTCTTCCCTAAAGTTGCCGTATCGGAACACCCTGTACAACGTAACCGTGGTGCTTTGACTCAAATGGGTCTGCCATACGCGCAAGATGCGGGCATCACTCGTCACATCGCTGCGTTTTTGACCAAACAAGCCAACGCTCAGGGCGGTGAAGTTGCTGCTCAAGATTTCAACCCATTTGCCAACATGCCTGGCATGTGCGGAAATCCAACGCCATCAAGCGACTTTATCAAGCCGACTGCGATTCTTTTCAACGGTGGTGTACTTAAGTCAAACCTGTTGGCTCAACGTCTTGAAGAGACCATTAACGAGTGGCTGATTGACGCAGATAGCGAAATGGCTGCACGCCTGACCGGTGTCGACCTCGATCTTGCCGTGGCAAGTGGTGCATCATACTACGGTGCTGTTCGCCGTGGTCAGGGGGTGCGTATTCGTGGTGGTATCGCTTCAAGTTACTATGTTGGAATTGAAAGCGCTATGCCGGCTATTCCAGGTATGGCACCACCGATGGAAGCTCTATGTGTCGCTCCATTCGGCATGGAAGAAGGCTCTAACGTGAATGTTCCAAGCCAGGAGTTTGGTCTTATCATTGGTCAGCCAGTTAACTTCCAGTTCTTTGGTTCTACGGTTCGCCGTGACGATCAAGCAGGAACACATCTTGATCACTGGGCTCCAGAAGAGTTAGAAGAGCTGCCTGAGATTCAGGTAACGCTACCTGTTACTGAAGGCCGCCGTGAAGGTGAAGTGGTTCCTGTCACTCTGGCTTCTCGCGTGACTGAGCTAGGTACTCTGTACCTTGAGGCCATTGCAGCCGATAACGGTCAAAAATGGCATGTAGAGTTTGACGTTCGAGAAGACGCTAACTCAATGACACAATCACTATAATAATTTAAGCGGCACCTTTTGGTGCCGCTTTTCCTTATCTCGTAAACAAGGGTTTTGTTCTATGGCATCGCCTCGTTTTTTAGTCGGTATTGATTTAGGTACAACCAATACGGTTGTCGCATTCTGTGAAATTACTGACGACCTACAACAATCCGAAGTCTCCCTATTCGACATCGACCAATTGATAGGCCCAGGTGAAGTGGTACGAAAGCCACTACTGCCCTCTTTCCGTTACCATCCAGCCCAAGGTCAGATTTCTCCTCTCGACTTAACCCTACCGTGGGAGGACCAGCCAGTTGAAGGCGACATTCCTCACGTAATCGTTGGTGAGTGGGCTCGTGAACTGGGCGCAAAAGTAGAAGGCCGTCAGGTTTCCAGTGCGAAAAGTTGGTTGTCGCATCAAGCGGTTGACCGTCGTTCTGAGATCCTGCCATGGGCGGGTGCAACAGATGTCGATAAAGTCTCACCTGTAATAGCCAGTGCCAGTTACCTCAACCATATTCGTCAGGCCTGGAACTACCGCAATCCGGGTAACAAGCTTGAAGACCAAGATGTCGTCGTCACTGTGCCCGCTTCGTTTGACGAAACAGCACGTAAACTGACGTTGGAAGCTGCTCAACTAGCAGGGCTTAACAAGATTGTCCTGTTGGAAGAGCCGCAAGCGGTTTGTTATGACTGGTACGCTCGCCACCAGCAAAGTGCTGCCGAAGAATTAAAACAACTGCCACTGATTCTGGTCTGTGATGTTGGTGGTGGTACCACCGACCTGAGCTTAATTGAAGCTCGCTTTAATCCTGATGCTGGTGGTGAAGATGAACTCGCCCTCGACCGTATTGGTGTTGGTGAGCACCTGATGCTCGGTGGTGACAACCTCGATTTGGCGCTGGCTCATCTGGCCGAGCAGAGATTTAACCAGAACAAGAAACTTAATGCGGCAAGCTTAACTAAGCTTATTCAGCAGACACGTAAAGCGAAAGAGAACCTGCTTTCAGCTGACGCTCCACAGGAAGTCAAGATCACCATGTTAGGCAGCGGCTCTAAGCTTCTTGGCGGTACTAAGAGTATTGCGCTGAATAAAGACGAGGTCCATCAAATCGCGCTGGACGGCTTCTTTCCGCTTTCGGACTTTAACCAGACACCTGATAAAAGGCGCAGCGCTGTGGTTGAGTTTGGTCTGCCTTATGTTGCTGACCCGGCAGTGAGTAAACACGTCGCTGAATTCCTTAACCAACATCAGCAAGTTTCTTACGCCGCGCTGGATCAGCAGGATACCACTCAACCAGCCATTCCGGTTGGCTTATTGCTAAACGGTGGTGTGTTCAACAGTGATCTGGTCACCGAGCGAGTGACGACCCTACTAAGTAACTGGCGCGGCGCCCCTGTTACTGTATTAGATAACCCACATCCGGACTGGTCAGTGGCTCTTGGTGCGGTTGCCTTTGGTAAAGCGCGCCGTGGCGCTCAGTTAAAAATCGGTGGCGGTGCAGCTCGTTCATACTTCCTCCATCTGCAAGAGAAAAACAAAATGGGCAAAGCCCTGTGTTTACTTGCCAAAGGTACTGAAGAGGGGCAAGAAATCCGTCTTAGCGGACGTCGATTCTCACTGACATTAGGTGAGCCTGTCCGATTTAACCTGCTTACTACAACCCATGACACTTTGAGCAATAATACTGCTATTCAAAATGGTGTCATGGTCGATGTCGACCCGGATCTGTTCGCGCCTCTACCGCCATATATCTCTACCCTACAAGGTGAAGGTGTCGAGTTACAGGCTAACCAGAAAGAGCGTGTTGAAGTTTTGCTAGCCTGTCAGCTTACAGAAGTAGGCACACTTAAAATGGAATGTGTGCATGCCGAAGACGATAGTAAGCGTTGGGCTCTGGAGTTTGAGGTTCGCAACCAGAAAGCTGAACAAGAACAGCAGCAGGAGCTTCATCCAAGGCTGGCTGAGTGTAAAGAGTTGATTGCCCGTATTTACAGTGGCAACAAAAAGAGCGCTGACTCAAAAGAGATCAAAACTCTGGCTAAAGATCTTGAGAAAAAACTCGGCAAACGTGACGAATGGGACTTCATCACCCTGCGTCAACTATTTGATGCTTTCGCACTTGGCCGTAAGCGTCGTCGCCGTTCAGAGCAACACGAGAAGAACTGGCTGCGATTAGCTGGCTTCTCAATGCGCCCTGGCTTTGGTGATGCAACCGACTCATGGCGAATCGAGCAAGTCTGGGGGCTGTACCAGCAAGCAATCCAGTTCAAAAACCATCAGGGCTGGACCGACTGGTGGGTGTTCTGGCGTCGTATTGCCGGTGGATTAAATCAAGAGCAGCAAGAAACCATACTTGCCGACATTGCTAAGTACCTTCACCCAGGAGCGATGAAGAACCCACAATCGGCCAAAGCAGCTCAGGATATGGGTTATGAGTCGATGGTGCGTTTGGCAGCCTCTCTTGAACACCTGGAAGTCGAAGACAAAGTGTTACTGGCTTCGTGGTGTCTGACTAAAGCCATTAATCACAACCAGTATGAACAGGCGCACTGGTGGGCACTGGGCAGACTCGCTTCACGTACACCGCTTTACGGTAGTCAACATGCGGTGATACCGCGTGAGCAGGTTGAGCAATGGTTACCAAAATTGCTTGAACAGAACTGGCAAAAAGAGCCAATGATTGCTTTCGCTGCTGTGATGATTTGCCGCAAAACCGGCGACCGTCTGTTCGATATTAGCGATGATTTCCGCGCTCAGGTCATCACTAAACTGAAACAGAATAAGGTACCTGACTCATGGCTATCTCTGGTTGAAGAGGTGAAGGAACTTTCTGAAAGCGAATCTAAACGAGTATTTGGTGACGCACTACCAAGTGGCCTGACTCTCGTTCAACACTAATTAAGTCGCAGACAGTCTTACCGTAAGGGCTGTCTGCGTTTGATTTTCTCCTAGCATCACAGCAAAATTGCCCGTACTATCATTTCTTTATCACCACGATTAACACATGAAAAAAGAAACCCTATCTGGTCTGGTAGCCTCTCTGATCGGTCTATTTGGACTTATCTATCTACTTGCAGGTGATTCACACTTTCCAGTCGTTCAGTGGCCCTATCAGGCACTACAAGGATTGGTGTTTTCTTTGGTATGGGGATTTGGGGTCGCAGAAAGCATTGGCTATGCTTATGCGATTCTGCTGACTGTTGCCGTGTGTATCATCTGTTTCGCAATTGGCCATAAGCTCGCTCGACTTGTAGTAAACAGCCGTAAATAGCCACTTAATTTCAGTAATACTAAGGAGAGTATTATCGCAATTCGCTCTGCAACATGGATGTTGGGAACCTTACTCTCTTTCTGTCTGATGGCGATTGGGGCACGGGAACTGAGCGGTGAGATTGGTACCTTTCAGGTACTGTTTTTTCGCGGTGTTATTGCCCTGACAGTGATCTCAGCGGTTATCTTCGCCACTGGTCAGCAGCACTTGTTGCGTACCCAGCGCTTAAAACTGCACACGATTCGTAACCTGTTTCACTTCGCAGGTCAGTATGGCTGGTTTGTCGGAATAGGTTTGCTCCCCCTTGCTCAAGTGTTTGCCCTCGAGTTTACCGTCCCCTTATGGACGGCAGTTATCGCTGCACTGTTTTTGGGTGAGCAGTTAACCAAGCGTAACCTCATTGCAATCCTGCTCGGATTTTTAGGCGTTTTGATTATTGTCAGACCGGGGATTGAGATTGTCAGTCCTGCCGCATTGATCGTACTTGCGTCTGCTGTGTGTTATGCAGTTTCCCACTCTTCAACCAAATCTCTCGCTCGCAGCGAACATCCGCTTACCATCCTGTTTTTGATGTGTTTCATTCAGCTTCCGGTTGGATTTACGCTGGCACTGCCCGAATGGCAACTCCCTCAAGGAACTCAGTGGCTATGGCTGGCAATTATTGGCGTTACTGCGTTAACGGCCCACTACTGCATGACCAAAGCGATGCAGCATGCTGATGTCTCAATCGTCGTCACGATGGACTTCTTACGTCTTCCGGTGATTGCCCTTGTCGGTGTGTTCTTGTATCAAGAAGAGTTCCAGCTAGCACTATTGGTTGGCGCGTTACTGATGTTAGTGGGTAATTTATTCAACCTATATCCAAGTAATAACAAAGCACCAAGCCAACCTCGAACTGAGGCAGACAACTAGCAAGGAGCACCACTTTGTACCAACTTTACTATTATCCAAACAACGCAAGCTTAGCCCCGCATTTTCTGCTCCATCATATGCAGTTGGACTATCAGTTACTCTTGGTCGACCGTAAGGCAAATTTTCATAAGTCGCCAGAGTACATCAAGCTCAATCCATCAGGTCGTATTCCAACTTTGATCTATGACGGTCAGGCTCTATTTGAAAGCCCGGCTATCTGTATTCATTTATGTGAATCACACCCTCAACATCAATTAATGCCTGAGATTGGTGACCCGTTACGCCCGCAATTTTTCCAGTGGCTCACCTACCTGAACAATACCCTGCAAGCGGAACTGATGGTGCGCTACTACCCTCATCGTCACACGACTGATCAACAAACAGTGCCTGACGTTGTCGCAGCACAAGACCTTCGTATCGCAGAAGCGCTGGAAGTTATCGACCAACAGTTAGCAGGTAAAACTTACCTTCTTGGTGAGCAACTCTCCGCCTGCGACTACTTTCTGTTTATGCTGGCACTTTGGTCAACACCGATTGAACGTCACCCTATGTCGTTTAATCACTTGGGGCGCTACCTGCAACGATTGACTCAGTTACCTTCAATAATTGCAGTGTGTGAAATCGAACAAATCGATATTAGTCCATTTCAAGTCAACTAAACGTTCAGTTGAGGATGTTAACTGCTCCTCAACCTGACTTACGGATATTTATATTTTTAGCAAAATCCGGTAAGCTGCTGATAATTTGTAATCAAGGATTGGTTTGTTGTTGATTAGTCGTTCAACTTTCATTGCGTTTGTTACTACACTGGCCCTGCTGTTAAGCAGTGCTTTAGTGAGCGTACAAGCCAGCGAACCTCTGCTTGAACCACTCACTTCGACGCAATTAAGCAGTCGGGATAACTACCAGCTTCACGCTGTTGAATGTCCAAAGTTATCCGGCTTCAGTCAGGCCTCCGGCCATCACTGCTGTGCGTCGATTTGCTTACTAAAATTACCCACTAACCAGTCCATCTATATTAGCGAACAACCTTTACCAACACTGGTTCCACGTGCGCTGGACGATATCGGCAAAGCGATCAGTCGTGCACAAACGCTATTTCGCCCTCCAATTGCTTAATCTGTTTATTCACTAACTATTGCACCCATGCACTGTTGGCACAGGGGCACTCTCTATTTTTGAATTAATTAGGATTAAGCAATGAAAAAACTAATTACCCTATTCTCAGCACTTATGCTGTCACTTTCCGTTAATGCAGCACAATTTGAAGAAGGCACTCACTACAAAGTGTTGGACGTTGAAAAGTCACCGACACCTAAAGTTACCGAGTTCTTCTCTTTCTACTGTCCACACTGTTACAAATTTGAACCAGTGGTAGAACAACTCAAAGCGAACCTACCAGCGGAAGCTAAGTTAGAAAAAGTGCACGTTGCCTTTATGGGCAGCAACATGGCCGTTCCGATGGCAAAATCTTACGCAACTATGGTCGCTCTGGATGCAGAAGAAACAATGGTTCCAGCGATGTTTAAGCAGATTCATGAACTGAAAAGTCCACCAAAAGATGAACAGGCATTACGCCAGATCTTTATCGACAATGGCATCGACGCCAAAAAGTTCGACTCGGCTTATAACAGCTTTGTGGTTAACTCAATGCAGCGCGGATTCGATAAACAGTTCAACAAGAGCACTCTGACTGGCGTACCGGGTGTACTGGTTAACAACAAGTACATTGTTAAAGCAGATAAGATTCGCTCTTATGAAGAGTACAACCAGCTAGTTAACTACCTACTTACTCTGTAGTGTTAACGACTTGAAATGTTAAAGCCAGAGCAGACGCTCTGGCTTTTTGTTAGTTCATAATCCGTGGTTTAGCAGCGACCTTTTTTGGCCTGTCCCGGCGGGCAAAAACCGGAGTTTGAATCCGACTCTTTATTAGAGACCCTAACCTCCATATCTCGATACTCACCTTCGACACTGTTGATTTGGCAACCAGAAACAAAAAGGCTAACTGCAAACGTCAACCACAACTTTTTCATCGTTAGAACTCCTTATATTTTCCGCAGACTTTAATCCTTTGTGGCGCTACTATGTCATTGAGCGGTTAAGTTCTGTTTTGCTCTGGTAAAGAGCGTATTAATTAAGGGAGAGCATCACATTGGCATTGGAAAAATTCGACGACATTTACCATCGGGCAGCGCAACGCAAAGGTGGTGAGGGACAACTCGAGTCACTGCTATCTAAGCCATTGACCAACGAACAGTTGCAACAGATTAGTAATGACCGCTGGCTTTCTGCGTTCAGTATGAAGGTGTTTCAGAGTGGCATTTCGTGGAAAGTCGTGCGCAATAAATGGCCCAATTTCGAGAAACTCTTCTTTGGCTTTAAAGTTGAACCACTACTGATGCTCTCTGATGAGCAGTGGGATATCAAAGCTTCAGATACCAGTATTATTCGTCATCACGCTAAAGTCAGATCAATCCAGGCTAATGCTCAAATGATTCACCACGCCTCGTTAGAACACGGCAGCTTTGGCGATATGATTGCCAACTGGCCAGGTGAGGATATTACAGGCTTATGGAGCTATCTGAAAAAGCACGGCAATCGTCTTGGCGGTAACACTGGGCCATATAGCTTACGCCAAATGGGCGTCGATACTTTTATTCTGTCTGGTGATGTTGAGAGTTACTTACGCAACTATAAAATCATCGAAGGTGGTCGAGATACAAAACGTTCAATGGCTGCAGCCAATAAAGCGTTTTGTCATTGGCAACAGGAAAGCGGCCGGTCTTTAACAGAAATTAGTCAAACCATTGCCTTTAGCACGGGTGATAATCGAGTCGCTTAACCCTGAATCCATTGGTCACGAGTAATTCGATATAAACAATGGCGTTGCAATCGATGACCACTCGGTAATTTCGGGTGGTCAAAATCCTCGTCGATGTTAACCATACCGAGTTTTTTCATTACCTGCTGTGAAGGATGGTTCTGTAAGGCCGTAAATGAATAGACTTGTTCCAACTCTAGCTGATTAAACGCGTAATCGAGCGCAGCACGCGCAGCTTCCGGTGCATAGCCATTGCCCCAAAACTTTTCAGCCAAACGCCAGCCAATTTCCACCAAAGGCGCATTGGGGATACCACTGTCTGCTGCTTGTTGATGTAAACCAACAAAACCGATGAACTCTTGGGTCTGTTTTACTTCTACCGCCCAAAACCCCCAACCTCTCTGCTCGATAAGCTGACGAATGATCTCTGCCTGAGCATCACTCTGCTCGCCGGTCAACAGCGAAGGAAAATAGCGCATCACATTATGGTCGGCATTGAGATCTCGGTATGATGGTAAGTCTGAATCACGCCATTGCCTTAGGATTAACCTCTCTGTGTCTATCATTGATAATGCCTCCCTGCTGGTTTAAATCGGATTATTGGTCGAGTGTTTTCACCACTTTTTCGCATAACTTCTTGAGCAGCAGTAGCTCATCGAGATCAAGCTGGATTTTGCATTTCATTTCCGCAGGTACTTGTAGTGCTTGCTGCTTAAGATCAGCACCCGCCTCTGTAAGCTTCAACACTCGAACGCGTTCATCCTGTTCGCTACGCCCCCTCACTACAAAACCTTTACTTTCCAGACGTTTAAGCAGTGGAGTCAGGGTTCCTGAGTCGAGATGCAAGCGGCTACCAACATCTTTTACACTTACACCGTCGTTTTGCCACAACACCATCATGACCAGATATTGTGAATAGGTCAGTTCAAGTTTATCCAGTAGTGGACGATAGGTTCGAATCACTGCATTTGACGCGCTATAAAGCGGAAAACAGACCTGATTATCGAGCAATAAACTTTGTTCCGCCGATAGCGGGCCGTCACTTTCACAGTAAGACATAATCCACCTCAAAAAATAAATTGCGCACAATATACTTGCATTCGACCTAAGTTACGATATAAGATTGCTAGCAATTAGATTGCACACAACTTAAATTGGGAAGATAACAATGACAACTTTATACCAAACACAAGCAACCGCATTAGCAGGACGTAATGGACAAGTCTCAACGGACGACGGTCTGCTGGATTTAGAACTGGCCTACCCTAAAGAGATGGGTGGCAGTGGCGCAGCGACAAACCCAGAGCAGCTTTTCGCTGCGGGTTACTCAGCATGTTTTTCAAATGCCATTCTTCATGTTGCCCGTGAAGCGAAAGTGGCACTTAAATCAGCACCAGTGACCGCTCAAGTTGGTATTGGCCCTAATCAACAAGGTGGCTTCGCGCTTACCGTTAGCTTAGCAGCGACTCTTGAACTACCACAACAACAAGCCCTTGAACTGGTTAAAGTTGCGCACCAGGTCTGCCCTTACTCAAATGCTGTTCGCGGTAACATCGATGTGGAAGTGACTGTTAACGGCGAAGCACTTTAAGCAGACAGGGACAGACTCCATTGCCAACTGTGATGTCTGAAAACGATAATGCCGACCATTGGGTCGGCATTATTGTTTTATCGATTCAAGGCTTTACGCTTGATAGGATTTTCGCAGCTCCTTCGCCGCCAGTACCATATTTGACAATGACGCTTCTGTCTCCTGCCAGTTACGGGTTTTCAAACCACAATCCGGGTTAACCCATAGTCGCTGGGCTGGGATCTTCTCAGCAGCTTTGCTTATCAATCCTTCAATCCACTCCTTAGTCGGAATATTTGGTGAATGAATGTCGTAGACACCCGGCCCGATCTCGTTCGGATAGTTAAATTCTTCAAACGCTTTGAGCAGTTCCATGTTCGAGCGCGAGGTTTCGATGGTAATCACATCTGCATCAAGCGCTGCGACTGAGTCAATGATCTCATTGAACTCCGAATAACACATGTGAGTATGAATCTGGGTTTCTGGTTTAGCACTTCCCGCGGATATCTTAAACGCATCCACTGCCCACTCAAGATAAGCTTTGTGGTCACGTTTCTTCAGCGGCAAGCCTTCTCTGATCGCTGGTTCATCGATCTGAATAATATTGATACCCGCATCTTGCAAATCTGACACCTCATCACGCAGTGCCAGAGCCAGCTGTTGAGCAATCTGTTTTCGGCCAATATCTTCACGTGGGAAAGTCCAGCACAGGATAGTCACAGGGCCAGTCAACATACCTTTCATCTGTTTGCTCGTCAGTGATTGCGCATAGGTTGACCACTCAACCGTTATGGGTTTCTCACGTTCAATATCTGCAACCACTATCGCTGGCTTCACACAGCGAGAACCGTAACTCTGTACCCAGCCAAATTTGGTGGTTTGGAAACCCGCTAAATTTTCCGCGAAGTATTCCACCATATCATTGCGTTCAGCTTCTCCGTGAACCAGAACATCGAGATCCAGCGCTTCCTGACGTTTTACTGCATCTGAAATGTGACCTTTTAGTGCTTGCTGGTATTCGCCTTCAGACAGATTTCCGTTTCGATACGCACTGCGCTGGAGACGAATTTCACTGGTTTGAGGAAACGAACCTATCGTCGTGGTTGGGAACAGCGGCAAACCTAGTACTTCGCTTTGGTGAGCAGCACGCTCTGTATAAGGAGCACTTCTCTCAGCCAATGATCGAGTAATGCCATTAAGACGTGTTTGCACCAGAGGTTTATTAACATGAGTCGCTGACTTTCGCGCTTGAATTGGGGCGCTATAGGTATCGCAAGCCAGAATTGCCTTATGGTTTCCGTCCAGCGCTTTACCCAATAGAGCCACTTCCGTCACTTTCTGTTTAGCGAATGCAAACCAGCTACGAACTTCATTAGTTAAAGTGGGCTCTAGATCCAGATCGACCGGACTGTGCAGCAGCGAGCAGGAACTTGCCACCCATAACCTGTCACCCAGAGTATCTTTTAACGGTTGCAACAGAGCTAACTGAGCACTCAAATCTGCGCGCCATACGTTGCGACCGTTCACAACACCTGCTGATAAAACCCAGTCTTGAGGTAGTTTCTCCACCACCAGCTCAAGCTGCTGTGGCGATGCCGACAGGTCGATGTGTAAGCCATCAACGGACAGTTCGACAATCTTGTCGATGCTGTCGACTACAGAATCAAAATAGGTTGTCAGTAGTACCTTCACATCGCTACGAATCACCTGATAAGCAAGCTTAAATGAGTCTAGCCACGCTTTATCCAACTCAAGCGCTAAGATCGGTTCATCGATTTGTACCCACTCAACCCCTTGCTTCGCCAATTTAGCCAGAATAGTCTGGTAAGCGGTCAGCAGACGTGGCAGCAGGGATAAACGATCAAAGTCTGGCTCAACCTCCTTGCCCAGGTAGAGGTAGCTTAGCGGTCCGAGTAATACTGGTTTGACTCTGTTGCCAGTCTTAATCGCTTCGTTCACTTCTTCAAATAGCTGAGGCCAGCTGACTTCAAAGCTGTCGTCCTTGCTAAACTCCGGCACGATGTAATGGTAATTAGTGTTGAACCATTTAGTCATATCAGATGCCGCATTACCACTGCAGCCACAGCTCGCCTGAGATTGACCACGACCTACCTTAAACAGAGTATCCAGATCCGGGAAACCGTCACGATGGCGCTTTGGAACATGACCAAGCAGCAATGTGGTTGTTAAAACCTGATCATACCAGGCAAAATCGCCAGCAGAGACAAAGTCTAGCCCTGCCTCAGCCTGGGTCTGCCAGTTTTTGTGGCGTAGCGTTGAGCCAAGCTGTTTTAGCTCCGTCTGGTCGATCTCTCCTCGCCAGTATTTCTCCAGCGCAAACTTAAGTTCGCGCTTTTCTCCAATGCGAGGGTAGCCAAGTATATGTGTCGTCGTAGTCATGTTAGTCGTCCTTTAATTCTGCATCTCGTTATCGCTGTCACCGAACCTTTTCAGAACACCAAAAGATGTCTGGATGGCTAAACTATCTCGCTAAACTCCGACGCGGACAATCTCCAAATATTCAACATGTTTATTAGAATTCTTCATGAACTACGGATTCTGTTGTCATGAGTCTCATAAATAGTTAATTTGGATTTATAGACGTCTAGATGTTTACACCCCCATAAAAAAGCGCTAGGTTAATTATATTCATGCAAAAAAATCCAATCTGAAGGGAATTCATGGTAGAGCTTAAGCACCTCAGGACGTTAACCACATTGCGAGATACCGGTTCGCTGACAGCGACCGCAACAACGCTCCATTTAACTCAGTCTGCGCTTTCTCATCAGATCAAAGATCTTGAAGCACGGATTGGCGGGCAACTGTTTCTGCGTAAAACGCGGCCAGTAAAATTTACTTCTGAAGGAGAGATTTTTCTCAATCTGGCTGATGAGATACTGCCGAGAATAGCCAAAGCTGAGAATGAGATCGCCAGCCTCAAGGAAGACGTTAATGGTCGTTTGCATATGGCGATTGAGTGTCACTCCTGTTTTCAATGGTTAATGCCTGCCCTTAAGGAATATCAGGTAGCCTGGCCAAGTGTTACCTTAGATTTCTCCTCTGGGTTTGGTTTTGAGCCCTTACCTGCCCTGTTAGCGGGTGAACTGGATTTGGTGATCACATCCGATATTCAACCCCGTTCTGAGGTTCATTATGAGCCACTGTTCGATTTTGAGATGCGTCTGGTGACTTCAATATCACACCCTTTAGCTCAAAAGCAGACCATTGAGCCCGAGGATCTTGCCGACCAAACTATGCTCTCATATCCAGTGCAGAAAAGTCGTTTAGATGTGGTGAAGCACTTCTTGCAACCGGTTGGAATAGAGCCAGCAAAGTGGAAACAGGCTGATAATACATTGATGCTCATTCAGATGGTTTCCGCTGGATTGGGTGTGGCTGCGCTGCCAAACTGGGCAATTAGTGAATTTTCACGTCAGGGCTTAATTGCCAGTATTCCACTCGGCAACGGATTGTGGCGACGATTATTCGCCGCAACTCGCCATTCGGACAGAAACAAACGGTACTTACAGGCGTTTTTCAACACTGCGCGTCAGCAATCTCAAAGCCACTTAGAAGGGATTAAAACGGTTTAAAGAGATCAAAAAAGGAGGCTTCAGCCTCCTTCAGATTATCGTTGGTACGATTTAAACTGGTTCGTTAACGGGTCATAGTTGTAACCGAGCATATCGAGTTTCCCTACTACCGCTTCAACGTCCATCTCATACATGCTGACTAACTCTTCAAAAGAGTCACACTCCAAACGTAGCTTCTCATTGACAATACCCAGTAGAATAATACTGTCAAAGCTACCTGCATTACTAAGATCCATCATCGTCTCCTTTTACGCGCACGCTATTACAAGCCTAGTCGTAAATCGGATAATATGAAGTGATTCAGCTCTAATCTTTTCGGCTCAATGGAGCCATTAATCCGCTGGCTTAGAGTATGAACAGCGCTTGATTAGACGTTGTAGAGATCAGAAGAAATGCTAACGCTATTGCCAGTTGCATCTTGTTGATCTCTTTGGAGCTAAGCATATGCCAACACCAGATAACCACCGAAGTAATAAGAAGCGCGAAACCAACCAGTAGTGGCTGAGTAACTGCGGTTAACGTTTCTGCTGGCAGCCCTGCCGCTTTTAGCAAGATAGCTAAACTCATCAGCATCGCCGCGACAACACCGGTTACTGGCAGAATACGATGAAATGCCTGAAGCCGAGTACGCGCAATAGTCAGCAACAGATGAGCTAACATCGCACCTAGCAGAAACACTTGCACTACTACGCTCAGGCTTGCCGCTAACGACGCTTGGGTTGTCACTTCAATCGCGACATAAGCAAGAGCCAGACCATTAGCTAAGTACATCACCCAAATAGGCCCCTTATCGCGGGTCTTCTTGGTTTGTACTTGGGTATAGAAGTAAGCGATGGCAAATACCACCATCATAGCTTCAATACGTAGCGAAGCGACCGCCAGCCATAGGATAGCCAATGTTGGCAGCACTTTATGAATGCGGCCTCTTTGGCCTGGGCAGATGTCGCCCTTTACCAGAATAAGAGTAAGAATGAGCTGCGCACCTAACAGCATAGGAGCGAACACGGCAAGTAATTGCTGAACCATAGTGTTATCAAATTAAAATAATAATTGGATGCGGATAATAGCAGACTGAACAATTTTAGCTATTGGCGAAATGTTCCAAAATGTCCTGATTGGTCACAATGCCGAGATACTCTCCTGAGTCATTAACCACCAGCCATGGGGGTTTGATTCCCGATTTTATGATGTCTGTTATTTCTGACAACTGAGTATGAAATGAGAGAGTGTGCAGGTTGGTACGCATAACGCGGTTGAGGGTCTTTTTATCAATGGCGATATCTTTGCTAGTTTCAAGCTTGGTGCCCAACGTCGGAGAAAGGTGATAGTTGAGCTCTTCCCTACCGACCACACCGACACACACTTTACGGTCAACAATTGGTATAAAGTCTAGCCGATATTGATTCGAATCGAATAGCGCACGTGCCCTTTCAATATTGTCATTGGGAGCCAGACATGGAATATGAACCTGGGTAATACTCAGTACACCAGACTGCCTCGCATGTTCACCTCCAGACAAAAAGGCCTCAAGGCGATCATAATAACTCCAGGCATTTTCCAACTCTTCTAACGGTAAGGGCTTTGAGAAAAAGTATCCCTGAATATAATCGACACCTAAACCACAGACGACTTTCAGTTCATCGAGAGTTTCAACACCTTCAGCTACCACTCTGACATCAAGGGTATGGGCCAGTTCGGTGATCATTTTGACGATAAAAAATTTGTGTGACCCTGCTTTAAGGTCTTTAACGAATTCTCGGTCAATTTTGAGTACATCGAAATTACAATCGCTCAGATAAGCGAACGAACTATAACCGGTACCAAAGTCATCTATTGCGACCGATACTCCCCGACGCCGTATGTTTCGAATCAAGGCTGACTGGCGCGATTCACTATCAAAATACGCACTTTCCGTTAGTTCTATGGTGACTGTTTCCGGGTAAGTGGCATATTGATGGATAAGCGAGTCAGCACTGCGTAATACTTCATCGACTTCCAGCTTGGTATTGAGAGAGCGGTTAATGGTGATACCCAATTGCTTACCAAAACGCTCTTGAATAGTGTTCAAATCATGCAGCGCTTTCTTACCCACACACCAGTCGAGATCAGAAACTAAATCTAAATCTTCAGCAATCGTCACCATTTCTTGTGTGTTGAGGATTTTACCGTTATGACCTTTAAAGCGACTCAGAGCTTCAAACTTAACAATGTCCCAGTTTTTCACATCCACTATCGGTTGATAGTAAACATCGATATTCTGTGAACGAATCAATTTTTCAGCCCACTCTTCCATCTCCTTGCGTCTTAACACCTCTTTATGCAAAGCCCCATGATAAAAGGTAATTTGCCCGCGTTGTTCCGAGGCCTGTTCTAACATCGCCTGTACAGCATGAGAAACCAGCAATTTCGGATTGTGTGTGTCATGGCCTAATACCGAAACCCCAACACAACCATTGATTATCGCACTGTGGATGGTTCTGCCAGCAGACTGGTTGAGAGATGCAAAAAAGCGACGTATGGTCTGATGGATCATACGTATCTGAGATGGTCCCGCTACCTTGTCACACTCTAAACAGGCGACAAAGTGGTTGCTACCAAGATATCCAACATATTTGGCCACCTTGTTCTTGGCCATATGTTCAGACAGCATCGACTTGAGTTCAAAGTCATCAACCTGTCCAAAGCTTGGATGGAACGCCACTACCATACTTATGTTGGGCTCAACACTCTCCATCCAATGCTGAGTCACGGAACGAATAAATTGCTTTTCGGTCGGCAGTTGAGTCAGCAGCTCTACACCGCCCAGTTCAACATCGGCAATTCGATAAAGATTGTTTGATAAGTCCAAATAAACGCCAATGTAAAACACCCCTTCTACCAGAGTGATTTTCTGCAAGGTTAAATCTTGCGGATAGGTTTTTCCGTGACAAGACTGGATCAGAACCACGCCCGACCAACTACCAACCTTGTTGGTCTGCTGCCAGATTTTTTGGTAAAAGCCGGGGCTATGTTTATCAGAATTGAGTATATCCATTGAACGCCCAACAAGCTGTTGGTTGCTGTACTTGGAATGCTCAAGGAAGTAATCATTACAGACAACGATATTACGCTGCTCATCGGCGAGAATGACACCATGATGGGGATTATTAAATAGCTGTTCAAACATGGCACTGAGTGTCGACGTAGTTGCATGGACAAACAGTAGTGGTGTGATCGTTCCGTTGACCAGTCTGTGGTCTTCAGCACGAAAACTAAATTCAACATAGCAGCACTGGTCATCGCTCAGTTGGAGGCAACAACAAAAACGATGTTTACTACGATATTTACAAGTTTGGGCCAACAAGCCGAGCAACTCGGTCTGATCATGGTAACTCATACAAGGGAGCAACACGTTTCCAGTCAAAGAGGGAAGATCAGAATTAAGAAGCTGACGGCACACATCTTCATCAATTGTCAGTTGATGATGTTCTGTATCCCACTGCCATTCAATTGAAGTGCAAGCTCTCTGTTCATCTGTCTTAAGATCACGTACTGAGCCCAGCTCCCTGTACATAAACTCATCCTATAGTTGAGCAACTCCTACTATTAAAGTTAGAACAAACTCAACTAAGTAACAGAATTATTATTAGCCAGGTAGCTGAGAACCGCTGCCGAGCTGACAATTCCTTTAAAGTGTCCATGTTCATCAACCAAGCACCAAGGGAAAGGTCTGTTTTCTCGCACTAAACCGCTCACCTGTGATTTTGGACAATGCCATTCAATTTCAGTGACCACCGGAGACATGATTCTATTAGCTGGTTTATGCCAATAAGCGCTCTCTTTATTTGATTCATGGTCAGTACCCATATTGGCGGTCAGGTGTAAATTCATGCTTGGCCTATCAACGAATCCGACACAGATCTTATCTTCGACGATGGGTAAGTAATCCACTTCATCATCCGAGAAGTATTGGTAAAGCAGTGACAAAGGATCACCCGGATCAATATGAGGCACTGGTTGAGCTAAGTGACCTATCGAATCCGGTGCAGCCTGAACCTTGCTATCGTCATAGTTAAACATGTCATCTATCGAGCTAAGCTCGTTGAGAGGTAAAGGCTTAGAAAAATAGTACCCCTGAACATATTCGACCCCTAGTTCATACATCACGTCCAGCTCTTGCTTAGTTTCAACCCCTTCGGCAACGACTTTCAAATCGAGTCGCTTAGCAAGCTGTATCACGGCAACAACAATTTCATACTGACGGGTTTGGTGAGACAGGTGCTGAATAAACTCTCGGTCAATCTTCAGAATGTCGAAATAGTTCTCTTTGAGGTACTTAAATGAAGCGCAGCCAGTGCCGAAATCATCGACCGCGATCTGTACACCCGCATCACGAAGTAAGCTCAGTAACTGCCTGTTATGACTGTTACTTTTGAAGAAGGCGCTTTCAGTGAACTCTAGAGTCAGTAAAGCCGGGTTAGTGTTCTGCTTATCAAGAATCATCGCCGCTCGCTGTAAAATGTCACTTAACTCTACCGTACTGCGCAACGAACGATTGACCGATAACGAAACATGTTCACCAAACTGAGCCTGAAGTTCCGGAAGTTGCTCTAATGCGGCCAACAGCACTAAATCATCCAGCTCCACCACTTTATTCAGCTCTTCGACCACTTCGACAAACTCTTGGGTTGACGCTTCAAATTCTTCGCTACCAGGAAAGCGACATAAGGCTTCAAACTTATCAACTCTACGACGGGATATATCCACGATAGGCTGAAAATAAACCTCGATTTTGCCCTGTTCCAGACTTTGCAGGACGTGGTTTTCGATCTGTTTCTTACGCTCGACCTGACGATGAATCTCACGGTCGTAAAAGTTGATTCGCCTCGTCTGCCCGGAGTGCAGCTCTAACAGCGCCTGATAAGCATGGGAAACCAACTGATTAGGCTTGATCGCATCGACGTTCCATACTGAAACACCTGTTACGCCGTCTTTGAGCGCCAAAGCGACAGAAGTTTGAGCATGCTTAAAACTATGGAACAGTTTAGTGATGGCTCGACCAATATCACTGGCAACTTGTTGTTCCATTTGGATATCAACCATTAAACAGACCGCAAAGCAGTCACTGCCTAGATAGCCACTTGCAACCACATGAGTGTTATCTTTGAGGTAGCTGGCAAACTGACGTTTTGTCTCCTGAACTGAGCTATCGAGGAACTTGGGCTGGATTGCCAGAACAACCAAACCGTGCCGTGAGTCCGCGTCAAGACAACATTGATGAAGTCGCTCGAGAAAGGTTTCTTTACTTGGTAACTGAGTGAGTATGTCTACCCCACCCGACTCCAAATCTTCCAGCCGTTCTAGTTCTGTTGATAAATCAGATGAGAAGCCGACATAAAAGACCTGACCACTGCCCGCATGCATCTTGTGAATGGTTAACTCATGAGGAAATGCTTTACCGTCAGCGTGGCGCGATAAGATGATCCCCTTCCAGAATCCAGCTTCATGAACCTGTTGCCACATCTCGCGGTAGTACTCTTCACTATGCTCGCCAGCATTGAAAATTTCGGTTCTCAAGCCAACCAGTTCATTGCGCAAGTAGCCAGTCAGGGTTTCAAAGTAGTGGTTGCAAGCGAGGATTCTGGTGTCACTATCGGCCACAATAATCCCATGATGGGCGTTCTCAAACAGAGAGTAGAACAGCTCTGCGGCATCATCTTTGGCAGGAAGCGTTAAACAGGGTGATAGCGTTCCTTTGAGCTCATGGGCGCTAATTCGGTCGATGGCGATCTCGACGTAAGTAAACAGGTGTTGGCTGGTAAACAGGCAGCAATGGGCATAGGTTCTCTGATTGGTGTTTATTGCCGACTGAAAAGCCTGTTTAACAATCAAACGTTGTGATTTAGGCAGCAACTGGAACAAGGTTCGAGCCGATAAGTCACTTTCGCTATCCCCTATTAGCAGTGTTCTGGCTTCATCATCACACTCAAAAACCTGAGTTTTCAGATTGATATACCAGTCATACATCGCGTATTTAGACTGCACTACTACGTCATTGATTAATGTGCTGTTTTTATCGATGTCATTCACTGCAATAACCGCCTAATTTCATAACAACTTTACCAATTAATATAGCCTAGATGGCTGATTCAATTCGTTATTGAGCTAACACTTTAGTTGATCGGTTATCGTCACCATAAATCACAACAACTTCAGGGGAAATAAACTTAGTTATAATGAGGTAGATAGTCGCCTTGCAAGCCGCTATAATTCGCGCTCCTTGGCACAGAGAGCAAAATATGTACAGCAACATCACTCCTATTCACGAGCACAAAAAATATTGGGCAGAATGCTTTGGCACTGCGCCATTCCTGCCGACCAATCGAAAGGAAATGGATGCCCTGGGATGGGATAGCTGCGACATTATCATTGTAACTGGCGATGCCTATGTTGATCACCCAAGCTTCGGTATGGCTATCATTGGCCGTCTGCTGGAAGCCCAAGGGTTTAGAGTCGGCATTATTTCTCAGCCAGAGTGGCATAACAAAGATGCCTTTACTGCTCTTGGTAAACCGAACCTCTTCTTCGGTATCACCGCTGGTAACATGGATTCAATGATCAACCGTTACACTGCCGACCGTAAGCTACGCCATGACGATGCTTACACCCCAAACAACGAAGGTGGTAAGCGCCCGGATCGCGCAACACTTGTTTATTCTCAGCGTTGTCGCGAAGCGTACAAAGGTGTGCCAATCGTTCTTGGTGGTATCGAAGCGAGCTTACGTCGCCTAGCCCATTACGATTACTGGTCAGACAAAGTTCGTCGTTCTGTGCTGTTTGACGCCAAAGCGGATATCTTGCTGTTTGGTAATGCGGAGCGTGCACTGGTAGAAGTGGCACACCGCCTTGCGGATGGCGAAGACATTGCCAGCATGACTAATATTCGTGGTACTGCGGTCAGCCTTGCCGCTGAGCCAGAAGGTTACAGCGTGATTGACTCATCACGCATTGAGAAACCACGTAAAGAAGCTTTTATCCCGCCAAATCCTTACGCGGTTGAAGAACAGTGCGACACCAAAGCGAAAACTCAGGAAGCAGAAGCGCAACCAATCACGATTCGTCCTTCGCGTCATGATGCTGCGACCACTGCAGTACGTATTCCTCCGTTTGAAAAGCTAAACAATGACCGCATTCTTTACGCTCACGCCAGCCGTATCATGCACCTTGAGACTAACCCTTACTCAGGTCGCGCTCTGATCCAGCGACATGGTGACCGTGAACTGTGGGTTAACCAGGCGCCGATTCCGCTTACTACTGAAGAGATGGACTACGTATTTGGCCTGCCTTATGCCCGTGTCCCTCATCCTATGTATGGTAAAGCTAAAATCCCTGCCTACGACATGATCAAGACATCGGTTAACATCATGCGCGGTTGTTTTGGTGGCTGTTCTTTCTGTTCGATTACTGAACATGAAGGCCGAATTATTCAGAACCGTTCACAAGAATCTATTCTTTCTGAGCTGGAAGAGATTCGGGACAAGGTACCTGGCTTTACTGGCACGATTTCTGATCTGGGTGGTCCAACGGCCAACATGTATCGTTTAGGCTGTAGCGATCCAAAAGCGGAAGCTAACTGTCGTCGCCCATCATGTGTGTTCCCGGGTATTTGTAACAAGTTGAACACCGACCATAAGCATACTATCGATCTCTACCGTGCTGCGCGTAAAGTCGAAGGTGTGAAAAAGGTCATGATTGCCTCTGGTGTTCGTTATGATTTGGCAATCGAATCGCCAGAATATGTTCGTGAACTAGTGACTCACCATGTAGGTGGCTACCTGAAAATTGCACCGGAACATACAGAAAAAGGCCCATTGGATCTGATGATGAAACCGGGTATGGGCACCTACGACCGCTTCAAAGAGATGTTTGAAAAATACAGTGCTGAAGCAGGTAAGAAACAGTATCTGATTCCGTACTTTATTTCCGCTCACCCAGGTACTGAAGATGAAGACATGCTTAATCTGGCGTTGTGGCTGAAAAAGAACAACTTTGAGTGTGACCAGGTACAGAACTTCTACCCATCACCGATGTGTAACGCAACCTCAATGTACTATTCAGAAACTAACCCTCTGAAACGCGTGAAGTACAAGAAGCGAGAAGAGGTGCCGGTCGCTAAAGGTGAACGTCAGCGTCGACTACACAAAGCGTTATTACGCTACCACGATCCGGCTAACTGGCCACTCATCCGTGAAGCTCTGATCAACATGGGCAAAAAACACCTGATCGGTGATAAGCCTAGCTGTCTGGTTCCTGAAGAAGACATTGATGCTAAGACACCAGCTCAACGTCGTAAATCGGGCAGACACGGTTCTCAACGCTTTGCGACTAAGCACACGAAGAGCCAACCGGGTTTCGAAAAAATGCACGGCGAGCAGCGTAGTAACGGCAAAGGTAACGGCTCTAAAGGCAATGGCGGCGCAACGTCAAACCGTAATGGCAAACCAACCGGCAAACCAAATAACAGCCGAGGTGGTAAACCAGCAGGTAGTGGTGCAGGTAAGCCACCAGCAGGTCGTAAGCCTAAACGCAGATAATCACAGTTCTCAGATACAAAAAGGGCCTGACTCTATCGAGTCAGGCCCTTTTTTACACATTCAGTTTAAGCGTTTTTCGCTTCAAACTCTTGCATGAAGTCGACCAGTGCCTGCACACCTTCCAGTGACATCGCGTTATAAATAGACGCACGCATACCACCAGCCGCTCGGTGACCTTTCAGTGCTACCAGACCACGTTCCGCAGCCTGTTCAAGGAACAAGGCATCAAGTTCAGGCTTAGCGAGTTGGAAAGGTACATTCATTCGCGAACGGTTGTCGCTATGCACATTGTTAATGTAAAAGTCAGAGCCATCAATCTGATTGTAGAGCAGCGATGCTTTCTCTTTGTTCACTTTCTCAACTTCAGCAACCCCACCCTGCTCTTTCAGCCATTTAAAGACCAGACCTGACAGGTACCAGGCGTAGGTTGGAGGAGTATTGAACATGGAGTCTTTTTCCGCCAATACTTTGTAGCTCATAAAGCTAGGTATCAGTTGATTGGCAAGCTCCAGCAAGTCGTCACGCACGATCGCGATACAGATGCCAGCCGGTCCGATATTTTTCTGAGCACCTGCGTAAATTACGCCGTACTTAGAAACATCGATTTGACGGGAAAGAATGTTTGAAGACATGTCAGCAACGATAGGTTTATCAGTCTGCGGTAGCTCACTGATTTCGATGCCATCGATGGTCTCGTTTGGACAGAAATGAACATAAGCTGCTTCTGGATCGATTTGCCACTCAGAGGCTGGTAGTACCGCGGTTTTACCATCGATTTCAGTTTTAGCGGCAAAAGTATCAACCTGACAGTACTTCTCTGCTTCGTTAATTGCGCTTTCTGCCCAGTAACCAGCATCAATGTAAGTTGCCTTTGTCGCGTTACCCAGCAAGTTAAGCGGCACCGCAGCAAACTGTGCACGGGCACCACCCTGACAGAATAGTACTTTGTAATTGTCTGGGATGTTTAACAGGTCACGTAGATCCTGCTCTGCATCTTCAGCAACCTTAATGAACTCTTTGCTACGGTGGCTAATTTCCATCACCGAGGTACCGAGGTCATTCCAATCGACAAATTCCTTTTGTGCTTTTTCCATTACCGCTTTAGGCAGGGCTGCCGGACCTGCGCTAAAGTTGAAAACCTTGCTCATCTATCTTTCCTTGCTCATGCTTCAATAAGAGATTAATCGATTAATACCATGTTTTTTGCTTGATAAAAAGCAAGAAAAGAGGTCTTAAGACCTCTTTTCACTTTAAACAATCAAATATTGCAATTATGGCTGCATCAATGCTGGGAGAAGCAGTGCCATTAGAGGGATCTGCTGTCCATTCTCAAACACCAAATTACCTTCTTTTAGTTGAGCCTGAATCTGATAGCCTTCATCTGTTTCCTCAATCAGCTCCATGACAATCGCTTCATCAATACCCTGCTTAATAAATGGGTACTGGGTAACTAAACCATTAGAGAAGAAAGTATTAAGGTCACCGGTCAGCGCAGGAAGAATCATCGCCGGATTCTGAGCCACATTGTCAGTACCTTGAGGAACGGTGATCTGCCAGTTTGACTCAAATTCACTCTCTTCACCTAACTTAACCGCCATTTTGTTCATTGCCAGGTAAAAACCCTTGGAGAATAAACTTTCAACATAAGGTACTGCGGCGTCTATATCGGCATTCGTTGGCATTGGGTTGTTCTGGTACAGATTGACCAGATGCTCAAACGCAACACTGTCTAAGCCACCAAAAGCGAGATCAATAGAAACACTATCTACGTCGCCATCGACAGTCACCAGATTCTTAAGGTCAACGACATGCTGACTGCTGACGGTTTTTGCAACTTCATCGAAGCTGCTTGAGAAAGCGTACTGACTATTACTTAAGCTGAACAGAGGCGATTGATCGATGTCCAGAATAGATGCATCGTTCACTTTTACCGTCTGTTCACCAATCCAGAAACTATTAATCTGCTTGCCTTCACCCTGACCCGATAAACCAGAAAGCAGAACTTTCTCGCCAGAGTTAAAGTCAACTTCAACCGATGGAACATCTAATTGGTAAGTAAGATCACCCAAGACGCTAACATGCCCTTTCAGGGTTGAAGCGGTAACTGAGACAATCGCTCCATCTGGTCCTTCGGAAACCTGATTCCAGTTATCCATTTTCACGACGTAATCAGTATTACCATTAAGCTGAGTGATAGTATTCAGAGTCAGCGGCAATTCAGGTTGGTTTTCGATAACAGACTCAGCTTTAAGGCTAAACAGACCATGACTGACGTCACTGTTTAACACCACTTCTGTCGGTAGACCATCTATTGCTAACTGTTCAGCCAATACAGGGTCCGTTACGGTATAACGAGTTTTAACCGTCGAAGATAGATAGCCTCGATTATATTCAATAACTTCAGCTTTTACTGAGTCATTATTAAGATGAGCGACACCATCCTGAATGACAGTTTGCCCAATCTGACCGACCGCTAGCGGCCAACACAACGCAAGTACTACAGCGCCGCCAATGGCGCCAATTTTTTTAAGTTCCATGGTGTTATATTCTTAAACTACGATTTCATTCAGTCTACACGAAAAAACATTGAGATAAATCAGAGTATTGGCTTTCTATAAAAAACATCAGGAATTCTCATACCTAGCTCTCAATACCATTTTTTCATCCTTGTTACAGTTATCCCTGTGGATTTTAAAATTGTAGCCTACTCGTGAATCATTTTGCCGTACTCTGTTTAGATAACAACCCAATCAGCATTGAGCAATTGAGGCGTGAACTTGCCCCACTCTCTGCAAAATTTGACCTGCACACTGCAGACACCATTGAAGATGCTCAAGCTGCATTAGAGTTTTGCCTTGAGCAAAAACAGACTGTCGCACTAGTGATTGCCAGTCATCATGAAAGTTTTAATGGCGCAGACTTCTTAATTCAGTTGGATAAAAACAGCCATACTCGCACAGCGCGAAAAATATTAATTAGCTGTGGCCAAGATATTCAAGCCATCCTCTCTGCAGTCAATGATGGCCGGCTAGATCACTGCCTGACTAAACCACTGCAAGACAATCTGGTCCATCAGACTGCTCAAAAAGAGTTAACGACATTTATCCTCAACAACGATAAAGACAATCTGCTCGCCTATAGTCAAGTTCTTGACCAACACCGATTATTACGCGCCCATATCGAACAGAAGATGCGTAGCTATCGTGAGGGCTTTATTACCGACCATCATAGCCTGTCGGATCAGCAATTAGCCGAGCAAGTCACCTCAGCCCTGCTCGACTTTTTTGCCGATCAGGATGAGACCAAAGCTTTAAGAACCTATTCACCTGACCACCTTCTGACTAAGGAAGGTGAAGAGAACCAGTTCCTGTGGTTTATAACCAAAGGTCAGGTTGCACTGTATAAAAAAGATGATATCGGCCGTCAGAGAGAAGTAGTCAGACACTCTCAAGGCAATATAGTCGGCGGGATGTCATTTGTTACTGGCGAGCCTTCATTCTCGACGGCAGTGACACTGAGTCAGACAGAGGTGATTAAGTTAGACCGTGAAGTATTCGGCAAGGTCATGCACTCTAATATGACACTCTTACCGCTATTCACCAACTTGTTACTTCGTCACTTCAACCGACGCCTACAACGTAGCATCAACACTAAGTTGGAACTGCAAAAGACTCTAGAGTCATTAGAAGTCGCTCATCAGCAACTCATCGAGCGCGAGAAAATGGCCATGCTTGGTCAACTCGTCTCTGGAGTCGCCCACGAGCTTAATAATCCCATTGCGGCGATTTTACGTGGTACCGACACCTTAACCAGCAAAATGCAGCACTTGGTTGATGTCCACTCTATCGAGGAGATCGGTCTGGAGGGTATCAATGTCCTCAAGCAGGGTCTGACCCAACGACCGAGATCGACCGCTAGCGAACGAACGATTATTCGTGACACCGAAGCATTAGTGAATAACCGCAGAATCGCTAAAAAACTGGTGAAACTTGGCCTTGAATCCCAAACAAGTTGGCATGCCATGGCTCAACGCAACCCAGAACAAGCGTTACAACAACTGGAAAAGTTGGAAGACTACTATCTTGCGGGTTCAACCTTACGCTCGATCAATGTTTGCGCAGGAAGAATTGCAGATATGGTCAAGAGCCTTAAGGGCTACGCCCGTCCTGATGATGAAAGGTTTCACCTTAGCGATATCCATGAGGGCATTGAAGACACCCTAACCATCTTTGAAAATAAGCTTAAGTTCCATTCCGTAGAGCGTCATTACGCAGATATTCCTGCCATCCAATGTCTGCCAATCGCTCTGCAACAGGTTTGGACTAACTTAATTTCCAATGCAATCGATGCGTTTCCACAGCAGGGGCTACTGACCATCGAAACGAAACAGCTCAATCATGATGAGCAGGATTGGGTGGTGGTTTCCTTTACCGACAACGGCAGCGGTATCCCAGTTCATGTTCAGCAACAAATGTTCGACCTTAACTTCACCACCAAGCGAGAAGGCAATTTTGGATTGGGTATCGGCCTCTCCGTTTGCCAACAAATCATCCATCAGCATGGTGGCAGAATTGAAGTTGAGTCTGAAGAAAATCAATATACCTCAATGTCAGTTTGGCTACCTTGCCATCAACTGGCTATTTCGCCAAGGAGCACCGAATGAACAAATACCTAATATTATGTGTCGATGACGAGCGTGAAGTATTGGATAGCGTCATTCAAGACTTAGATTGCTTCGAGGAACATTTTATTCTGGAGCCAGCAGAGTCGGTAAAGGAAGCAAAAGAGTTGATTTTAGAGTCGCACAATGAAGGCGTAAAATTGGCGCTGATCCTTTGTGACCATATTATGCCGGAGCAAACGGGTATTCAGTTCCTCATCGAATTGAATGAGCAGCCGAGTACTCAAGCGACTCGTAAGCTACTTCTCACTGGTCAAGCCGGTCTAGAAGATACCGTTGAAGCAATCAATCATTCAAGCCTCGACTTCTACATTGCTAAGCCATGGCGTGGCGACGAGCTACGTAAAGTGATCAAAGACCAGCTCACTACTTATATGATCGACAATGAGACTAACTTAATGCCTTGGGCATCTGCATTGGACACTGAACGCGTTTTCGATGCAATGGCTAAAAATCGCCTGGAATTTGGTGAATAAGTAAGCATTCATGGCACGCTGATTGCTTATAAGTATAAATAACGACAAAACAATGACATTTTTATAGTGGACGTTGTTATGATGCATTATCATGTCGTAACTAATGTCATAGCGCGCGTGTCGCTAAAGACCAAGGAAATTAACAAGATATAGGTTTATCGTCCATATGCGTAAAACAATCTTAGCTGCAGCTCTAGTGCTTGCATCCGGTCAATCATTTGCTCAAACCGATCCAAATAGTCCTGCGGTAATGAGTAACTTCAGTTATGACTACCTAGAGGCTCGTATCGGCGCTAGCCCAGTCACTTTTGGTGCAGCAATGAGTAAATCAATCCACCCTAACGCTCATGTGTTAGGTCGTGTAGATTCTGAGTTCGAAGGTGATTACGACGCAGCGGCAGGCTTCGGCTTCCATGCACCAATCAACAACTGGGCTGACTTCACTGGTGAAATGCTTCTTCGCCTTGTCGATACTGGTGACCAGGCTCGTAACGGTTACAGCCGTGGTACTAACACTGGTATGGAACTTAACCTTGGTATCCGTCAATGGTTAGGTCCACAACTTGAAGTTGGTGGTAAAGGCGGTTACGTATCTATTGATGACGATGACAAGTGGATTGGTTCAGCATACGCTCGCTTCCACTCTACAGAGCTATTCTCACTAGGTGCAGAAGCGCGTATCAACGACTTCTACGGTGATCAGCTAATGTTCACCACTCGCTTTAAGTTCTGATAAAGCATCAAGATTAAAAAAACCGAGGCCAAAGCCTCGGTTTTTTATTATCCGCAAATCCATTTGCGTATGAGCGAACAGTGGACCACTGATTGGATTAGTGGCAATTAGCTAACAGCTGACGTTTGCGTGGTTCCTGAATCAGTTTCCAGTGGATACCTTCAACGGCACCGGCAAACTTCCAAAGTAGTTTTACATCTACGTCGCTGCCATATGCCTGCTTAACACGGCTAAATACTGCCGCTGCGCCAAGCTCTAGGAATGTATCAACATCATCAATTCCGGCTTTCTTGACCATACGCTCCAGAGTCAACTGCATGTTTGGTAGATCTCTTAAACGTCGGTTAGCCGAAGAACGTTTAAACTCACGCTGTGATACTGAATAAGTGATTGATTGCTCAACTAACTCTCCGACACGATGAAAATTGTCAACAAAAAGGGCGGTGATGTCGTAGTAGTTAACGGTCGCTGTGGTTTGCTTTTTAACATGGCGGTACTTTTCACAGTTAAGAGAACACAGTTCTTCGTCTAGTTTCTCTCCACCACGGATAAAAATCTTGTCCGCGCTGATTAAAGCGAACATCGCATCGTCTTTGAACAATCCGGTACCACCAAACATTGAACGTTTTTGGAAGTCACCAAATTTTTTAACGTATTGAATAAATTGTTGCTCTGTCATATCCATTGATCCTTAATCAAAAACCCCGATTAGAAATGATCACCAGATAGCAGCAGTTTTAAGCGAAAAGATAAAAATTCACCCAAGCATTAATATTTTTGTTTGAGCTGGAGTGATAATAAACACTAAGAATGATAGTTAACGAAACAAAATAAGTCTGGGCATGGGTCACATGAATTGGATAACAAAGATAGGAATATGGATTAAGCGTCACAATTTTGCACTAACCTACCCTGCCACTTGCTCAAGTAATGCTTATACCGAACAGCATAAATCATCAATATGAGTAATCTATTATTTGCTAAAATACGTAGGAAAACGTTACACTGTAAAAGTTAAATTAACCTTCTAGCAGTTATGAATCACCTATCATTTTATTGGCTACCGCAAAACAATGAGCTTTTGATTAAAGGCATCGAATCTGAGTTTTCAACCCTGATTGAGCACTCTATAAAGTCGCGGAAAATTTCCCTACCTCCTATCCCTGATGTCGTATTGAAAATCCAACAATTATGTTCTCAAGACAGCACTGGAATTTCTGATGTCGCAGATAGTTTGCTAGAAGACCCAGGTCTAGCTGCCATCGTGATCCGCGTGGCTAACTCGGTTATTTTCAACCGACGTAATATCACTTGTACTGATCTCGTTACTGCGGTATCTCGCCTCGGTATCCTACGTGTACGTGACATTGT
Source organism: Vibrio brasiliensis LMG 20546 (assembly GCF_000189255.1). Classification (GTDB taxonomy): domain Bacteria; phylum Pseudomonadota; class Gammaproteobacteria; order Enterobacterales; family Vibrionaceae; genus Vibrio; species Vibrio brasiliensis. The sequence continues at coordinate 113,749 of NZ_AEVS01000045.1, forward strand.
TACCGCTCAGGCGATTGAGCAACTCAAACATTCCGTTAACTTAAGCCCTTCGTGTAACAGAGTTTTGGTGCAGAGCGCAGCAAATTCCCGCGAACTGGCGGCAACTATGGTATTAGTCGCGCGAGGCTTTAAAGAGTCTGAGGAGCCGAGGTACCGCCACATCGAAACGGATAAAGCACTATTGGCAGGTTTACTCGCCGATATTGGACTGTTCTGTATTGTCAGCGAATACCACAGCTACCTTGAACAGGGTAACTACTTAGATGAAGAGATCGCTTTCCAGGTATTCGAGCGCCAATGCTCTAGAGCAAGCTCACTGGTACTTGATAGCTGGGGTTTCGATAACGACTTCCTTGAAGTTGCTTCTAATCAAAACCTGAGCGAATCTGACTTGGCTGTTACCTACCTTGATATCGCCAGAATCGCAAATCACATTCTAATGTTCCGTCGTCAAGATGAGCAGATAGACGAACACACTGTAGAATTTGATGTTACAGGCGCTGATATACTGTACAAACTCAGTAATTTAAGTGATATTGAGTTCAATACTCAAATAGATGAACTTATTAGCGCAAGTGGTTTGTAACCACTAGACAGGAAGTACCATGTTTTCAGGGATGTTATTTATCTTTGCCCCACTTGTGGTGGGGTATTTCATTTCTATATCTAAAAAATCGCTACTTGATACTATCAACGCAACAACCTCTAACCTGATTTACGTCATTTTGGCGCTGATGGGTTTAAGTTTGGCAGCATTGGATAATCTCGGTCAGAATTTACAGCTGATTCTTAAGACCACAGCGGTTTTCTTTACTTGTCTCAGTTTAGCCAATCTGGCGGTACTGCCACTGATCGACAAATGGCTTCCAATCCATACCGATGCCAGTAACACCAAACTGCCTCTCTCTGAGATGGCGATGGAATCTGCCAAGCTAATTCTGGTTGTTGGCGGTGGCTTAATTATCGGCTTGATGTTACCTATCGATCTGAGTTGGGTTGATACCGCCAGCGAGTGGATTCTGTTCCTATTGCTATTCTTCATTGGTATCCAACTACGCAACAGTGGTCTAACCCTGCGTCAAATTCTGCTTAATAAACAAGGTATGGTTATCGCACTGGCCATTGTCGCTAGCTCTATGGTTGGTGGCGTGATCTCAGCGTTGATCCTCGATATCGATATTTATCGCGGTTTGGCTATGGCTTCTGGATTTGGCTGGTATTCACTGGCAGGTATCCTGATGGGCGATGCTTTTGGTCCAGTTTACGGCGGCGCTTCATTTATGATTGAGCTGCTTCGCGAACTGATTGCCCTGGTCCTGATTCCACTCTTTATCAGAACCAAGCCTTGTACCTCTATCGGCTACGCTGGTGCTACCGCAATGGACTTTACTCTGCCAGTCATTCAAACCACGGGTGGTGTGCGATGTGTACCTATTGCGATCGTTAGTGGCTTTATTCTTAGTCTGTTGGTGCCAATTATGATGCTTTTCTTTGTCTCACTTGCAGGCTAGATCGCAGGAATCGAATTGAAAATTATTTATATTGGCCGCTTACAAGCCCAATAAATTTAGATAACTCTAAATTAGCAATAAATAGTATAATAAGTATCTTCAAAAGGAATCATTATGAAACGTACGATTGCTGCCCTGCTACTCGCTGCAACATCTACACTGGCTAATGCAGCAGACAACACCTGCATGTCACAGAAATACGATGCGTACATCGACGCTTCTCTGCATTGGTATGAAGACCTGGCTAAGTTAACCTCTGAGCAATACCCAGAACTCACGGAAGTCAGTGAGTGGTTCCTTGAGGGACGAAAGAATCATTTTGAATTGAACCGTGCAGCGGTGCACTACTACCTGAATGAAGATCCTACGAAAATTGCTACAGCTCAACCTGTAGAGGCATGGCTACAACTCGATCAAAAAGACATCAAAGTTCTGGCGTCACGTAGCGACGAACTTGGTCAGTTAGCGCAAGTGACTTTTGCCGATCGTCAGGCCGCGCCACACGAGAAAAACTACCAGCTGCGTTCTGCATTTGCAGACTTACTAAGTCATCCAACTAAAATTGATTCAGCTCTGAAGCGTTACAACGCTTCAATCAAAAACCTCGAAGCGATTGACTGTAAGTAGTCACAAGCTTTTAAGGGGCTTTAGCATCTTCGCAGTGCGACGCCCCGTTAAAAGCGAACATTCGTGAATTAAGACGGGACATTGTTCCCGTTTTCGTTTAGATTGTCCCGCTTGCAACAAGAACGATTAGAGCAATGTAGCTGTATGAAACCGGAACAAAAAACGGCTGACGTGAGTTTTGAGAGTTTACTCCGAATCTTCACTGTACCTGAAGGGCCTGACTCAACGCTAACCAAAATCGACGAAGAGCTGTCGCGTAACTTAAATAAGTTTCTCCGCGAGCATATCGTAGCGGAAGAGAAACCGCTGCGCGATATAGAAAAAGACTTCTCTCGAGCCGCTATCCCTGAGCAACCCGAATTCGTCTCCGATCATACGCAGCATCTGTTGGACACGTTAGTATCCCACTCTGTTCACACCTCCGCTCCTAGCTTTATCGGCCATATGACATCGGCATTGCCTTATTTCCTGATGCCTCTGTCCAAGATCATGATCGCTCTCAACCAAAACCTAGTAAAGATTGAGACGTCTAAAGCATTCACACCATTGGAACGTCAAGTGCTTGGCATGCTGCATCGCCTTATTTATGGTCAGAATGACAGCTTCTACGCACAGTGGATGCACAGTGCTAACCACTCTTTAGGCGCTTTTTGCTCTGGCGGTACTATCGCTAATATCACCGCTTTATGGGTGGCTCGTAATAATGCCCTCAAAGCAAATGGCACCTTCAAAGGTGTTGAGAAGGAAGGTCTGTTCAAAGCCATGAAACATTATGGCTACGAAGGTCTTGCGGTGCTGGTTTCAGAACGTGGTCACTACTCACTTAAAAAAGCAGCTGATGTGCTTGGTATCGGTCAGGAAGGTCTGGTCGCAGTTAAGACTGACAACAATAACCGTATTTGTCCACAAGCCTTACAGCAACGCATTAGTGAACTAAAAGCGCAGAATATCAAGCCATTCGCCGTGATCGGTGTCGCTGGCACTACCGAGACAGGCAGTATTGATCCGCTTAAAGAGATTGCTCACATCTGCCAACAGGAAGATTGCCACTTCCATGTTGATGCAGCCTGGGGTGGCGCGACTCTGATGTCTAACAATCATCGTCATCTACTCGACGGCGTCGAACTAGCTGACTCTGTCACCATCGACGCACACAAGCAGCTATACATTCCAATGGGTGCAGGCATGGTGTTGTTCAAGCAGCCAGATGCGATGAAGTCCATCGAACACCACGCGCAATATATCTTACGTAAAGGTTCAAAGGACCTTGGTAGTCATACGCTCGAAGGCTCTCGTTCGGGAATGGCAATGCTGGTTTACGCCGCTATGCACATTATCAGCCGTCCTGGTTACGAGCTGCTTATTGACCAAAGCATTGAAAAAGCGCGCTACTTTGCAGAACTGGTTAAGCAGCAAGCCGATTTTGAACTGGTTTCTGAGCCAGAGCTATGTCTGTTAACTTATCGTTACCTGCCACCTCATGTTAAGGCAGCGCTGGAACACTCGAAAGGCAAGCAGACTGAACAGCTCAATGAGTTACTTAACGAACTGACCAAGTTTATCCAGAAACGTCAGCGTGAAACTGGTAAATCTTTCGTTTCACGCACGCGCCTAAACCCACAACGCTGGGGGAATCTGAACACTATCGTTTTCCGTGTGGTACTAGCCAACCCGCTGACAGGAACGGATATCTTAAGTTCAGTTCTGGAAGAGCAGCGCGAGATAGCGACTCAAGCTCCTAAGTTGATGTCGAAGATCGATGCACTGTCAGCAGAAATCGTTGCTCAGTCGGAATAAACTGAAACTTTCTTTCTCGAAAAGTGTAATTTGCCTATCAACACACGCCTCAGATTTTCATTTTTTCTGGCTCAAGATGTGATTTCTGTAGTTTAAACAAAATTTAGTTTGAGGCTTGTCATATATTAGCCAATTGGCTGGTAGAAATGTTGCCGTAAACCTTTGGCTTAGGTTTATACTGGTCCCATGGCGCCAGATAGCTCTTACCCTTTTGGGAAACTGGTTGTTTCCTATCATTAATTTCGGGTATATCTGGTGAGTTGTTCTCTATACCCTCGTGAACACTATGAACACATTAGAAAAAATTCAAAAAAATCTAGAAAACTTTAGTAAGTCTGAGCGTAAGGTTGCCGAAGTTATTATGGCATCCCCGCAAACTGCTATTCATTCTAGTATTGCTACACTGGCCAAGATGGCTGATGTAAGTGAGCCAACTGTTAACCGTTTTTGCCGCCGCTTGGATACCAAAGGCTTCCCGGACTTTAAACTGCACTTAGCGCAAAGTCTTGCTAACGGAACGCCATATGTAAACCGTAACGTCGAAGAAGACGATGGTCCAGACGCTTATACTCATAAGATCTTTGAGTCGACGATGGCATGTCTGGACGTGGCTAAAAATAGCCTCGACCCAATGCAGGTTAATCGTGCCGTGGATCTTCTCACTCAGGCTAAGCGAATTTCATTCTTTGGTCTTGGTGCGTCGTCAGCTGTGGCAAAAGATGCTCAAAACAAGTTTATCCGTTTCAATATCCCAATCACCTGTTTTGAAGATATTGTTATGCAGCGAATGAGCTGTATCAACTGTACAGATAACGATGTGATCGTACTTATCTCTCATACTGGCCGCACTAAGAGTCAGGTTGAGATTGCGAATCTTGCACGTGAAAATGGTGCGACGGTTATTGCTATCACGGCTAAAGATTCACCGCTGGATAAAGCAAGCTCGCTGTCTATTTCCCTTGATGTCCCTGAAGATACTGACGTTTACATGCCAATGGCAAGTCGTGTCGTTCAGATGACGGTCATCGATGTCTTAGCGACTGGCTTTACACTGCGCCGTGGTTCAGGCTTCCGCGAGAACCTTAAACGCGTTAAAGATGTCCTCAAAGACTCACGCTACGATAAGCTGTCACAATTCTAGTAAAAACGGAGCGTTAAACGCTCCGTTTTTTTAACTGCTCTGTAACCGCCCTTCATCGAGTTTATCGCCCCCTACTCTTACCACACTCGCTTCTGCTACTAGCGTTGAAGAGTGTTCTTGGTCCTTACATGAACCGTTACATTGACACACCTGCTCCAGGATATAGGTCAAGCGATCTTTGGTTAGCGGTAACGGGTTCCCTTTGATTGCAACTGACTTTAACGCATCGTCCGCGACACTTTCAAAGGAAGTGGTACACACACCAAACTGTTCTAGTTTCGGTAGCTCAAGTCGGTCTAACATCATATTGACCCACAGTACTGAGTCTTCTCGACAAGCGTTAACCCGACCTGTCATGATCCTCGCTATTCTGGCATAACGCTGGAGTACATCTTGCCTGCCCGCTTGTTTGGCTGCGGTAATATTTTCCATCATTACGTAGGGTGCTAAACGGGCGGTAATAATACTGTGCGGAGCATTAAGCTTCCCCCCTAACGCTGACGCTAAGCCATGCGCGGCACCTAATTTAGCATTGGTAATCGCCATACCACCCAACATGGCAGCAAATGAGAGATCGGCTCTCGCTTTGAAATCATCATGCAGACAACCAGCCAGAATCGAATGACTTAGACGACGTAATCCCTCTTCGCAAATCATATCGGTTAACGGGTTCGGCTCTCCACATACATACGCTTCCATCAAATGGGTAAAAGCATCCATTGCTCCTCGCGCTGATGTGGCTTTATCAGTGCCATAGGTCAACGTCGGGTCAACAATCGCGACATCAGCTAACATATCCGGGCTGCGCAAACTCACTTTCACCTGATCCTGGCCAGATCGAAGCACAGCATTACGAGTGACTTCTGAGCCCGTACTTGCGGTAGTAGGGATTGCAATAAAAGGAAGAGGCTTGGATTTAAGCGGCACATTGCGACCGACCACTTCAACGTAATCATACACATCACCCTGGTTAGGAATAATCGCTGCCAATGCCTTGCCCATATCCAGCACGCTGCCCCCACCAAGCGCTACAACCATATCGGGTTTGAACTTTCGTCCGACTAAGGCGGTCTCTTCAACCATAGTGATATTGGGTTCACCTTTTATTGCGACATGTTGATAGCGCATGTTCTGAGACTTTAGATATTGGATAACGGGAGAGGCTCGCTGGATGCTTTTGCTGGTCACTAGCAAAACGCTATAACCGAATTGATTCAGTACAGACAGTGACGACTGCAATGCACCTTCACCAAAGATGATTCGGGTGGAGGTCATAAATTGAAACATGCTCTATCTCTCCCTCTAGCTGCGATTGAAATAGCTTGCACCGATTCGTCTCCAATTAAATTGACCAAGTGCAACTTGTGACAAATAACCTTTAATAAAATACGGCTTTATCGACGTACAGCACGCGCCATACGGTTTGATGTTACTGATTGGGCTCAAAATTTGTTCGATAGATTTCACCTATCGAAACAACAGGTAAATGCCACTTTATTTCCGTCAATGATTCGGGCATAGTTGCAGTTAACAAATTACAGGAGAAAGAGAATATGTTCGTAGTTATCTTTGGTCGCCCAGCTTGTCCATACTGTGTTCGTGCAAAAGAGCACGCTGAAACACTAAAAGCACAGCGCGATGACTTCAACTACCGCTACGTTGATATCCACGCAGAGGGTATCTCTAAAGCAGACCTAGAAAAAACGGTAGGTAAGCCTGTTGAAACTGTGCCTCAAATCTTTGTAGACCAAGAGCACATCGGTGGTTGTGACGACTTCGAAGCTTACGCGAAAGAGCACCTAGGCCTGTTCGCTTAAGAATCACAATGAATTTAAAAAGCCGCGATTATCGCGGCTTTTTTCGTTTAAGCCCTTCAGTATGATAGCCGTTATCTGGGGTTAAGTTAGCGAACAGTAAAATGTCAAAATTTTCACTTATCTTTTTGCAATATTCAGATACAATTCGCTGACATAACTTACTGCCCGGCACCAACACAAGAATTGCCCGTGAACATCGACGTCGTACACTTGCTAGAACAAAACCCCATCCTTCTGATTTTCGTTGTATTAGCGATTGGCCTAGGTATTGGCAAAATCCGCTTTGGTAACCTGCAACTCGGTAACTCTATTGGTGTCTTAATTACTTCTCTGGTAATGGGCCACCTTGGGTTTACTTTCAACGCTGACGCGTTAACTATTGGCTTTATGCTGTTCATCTACTGTGTCGGCATCGAAGCAGGACCCAACTTTTTTGGCATCTTTTTCAGAGATGGTAAGCACTACTTCATTTTAAGCATGGTCGTGTTATCAACGGCTCTGTGTATTACCTATTTCGCCAGCCACCACCTTGGTTTAGATTTTGGTTTATCGGCCGGTATGATGGCGGGGGCATTGACGTCAACACCTGTACTGGTTGGTGCTCAGGATGCACTTAACTCTGGTCTGGCTACTACGCCGCGCAATATGGACTTCAATCAGGTAATAGAAAACCTGTCGGTTGGTTATGCGATGGCTTATCTTATCGGCTTAATCAGCATGATTATGTTTGCTAAGCTGTTGCCAAAACTGCAAAAGCAGAACTTATCTGACTCAGCTCAACAGATAGCCCAAGAACGTGGCCTGGGGAGCTCTGGTCAACGTAAGGTTTACTTACCTATCATCCGTGCCTATCGTGTCGGTCAGGAGCTAATTAACTGGATTGATGGCAAGAACTTACGTGAGTTAGGAATCTACCGCCAGACTGGTTGCTACATCGAACGTATCCGCCGTAACGGCATTCTCGCCCACCCAGATGGTGATGCAATCTTGCAGGAAGGCGATGAAATAGCCCTGGTTGGTTTCCCTGATAGTCACGCACGCCTCGACCCTAGTTTCCGCAATGGAAAGGAAGTATTCGACCGCAACCTACTCGATCTGCGAATTGTAGAAGAGGAAATCGTAGTTAAGAGTGACTCGATTGCCGGCAAGCGCCTGTCTGACCTTAACCTATCTGAGTACGGCTGTTTCCTTAACCGTGTAGTTCGAGCTCAGATTGAGATGCCGATGGACTTGGATATTGTCCTCGCTAAAGGTGATGTACTTCAAGTGAGTGGCGAGAAGAGTCGCGTTCATGGCTTAGCTGAAAAAATCGGTTTTATCTCGATTCACAGTCAGATGGCGGACTTACTTGCCTTCTGTAGCTTCTTCATCCTCGGCATCATGTTTGGTTTGATCACCATGACCTTTGGCCAGGTTTCATTTGGTCTTGGTAATGCGGTGGGTCTACTGCTATCCGGTATCACCCTCGGGTTCCTGCGAGCTAACCACCCTACCTTCGGTTATGTGCCTCAGGGGGCGCTGAATATGGTGAAAGACCTTGGCTTGATGTTCTTTATGGTCGGTATCGGCTTAAGTGCTGGCGGCAAAATGTTCGAACACCTGTCTCAAGTCGGTGTGCAGGTCATTGGCCTCGCTTTCCTGGTCAGTGTCGTCCCTGTAGTCCTTGCTTACCTAGTTGGTGCCTACATTCTCAAGATGAACCGAGCACTGCTCTTTGGTGCCATTATTGGTGCCCGCACCTGTGCACCGGCAATGGACATTGTTAACGACTACGCGAAATCTACAATCCCGGCACTGGGTTATGCGGGTACTTACGCGATTGCCAACATATTGATGACCTTAGCCGGTACAGTGCTGATAATTTTGAGCTAGTTTGTAATCCACTTTAGAAGGGAGCTTTAGCTCCCTTTTTTATTATCTTTGCTTCGATTCTGGGGTGACAAACACCAAAGCAATAACCATGTCGAGACAAACAAAAACGGCACCCAAGGGTGCCGTTTTGTTATTTTGTTTTGCTCTGTTAGCTTAAAGGTCTTAAGTAGGCTAAGAAACGTTTCTCAGCATACTTGAAGCAGCCCAAGATTATGAAGGTCAACGCCATGTAGAACAAGCCAGCTGTCAGGAATGACTCAAATGGTGCGTAGTAGCGTGAGTTAACCAGACGAGCTGCGCCAGTCAAATCAACGATGGTTACGATACCTGCGACCGCACTACCGTGTAACATGAAGATGACTTCGTTACTGTAAGCTGGCAGAGCACGACGCAACGCACTAGGTAGAATGATACGACGGTAAGTCATAAACGTCCCCATACCATACGCTTTGGCAGCTTCAACTTCACCTTTCGGTAGACCGTTGATTGCTCCGCGAATAATCTCAGCAGTGTAGGCTGATGTATTAAGTACGAAAGCCACCAGCGCACAGAACCACGCGTTTTCCCATAATGTATCTTTCACTGGGAAGAACTGGTCCATACCGTAGTAAATCAGATATAGCTGTACCAGTAGCGGTGTACCGCGAAAGAAGTAGATAAACGCCCAGCTTGGCCCATTTATCAGGTAATTATGGCTATTACGTGCAACGCCTAAAGGAATCGCGACAATCAGGCCGATAATCAGCGCCAGACCAACTAGCCAGGCTGTTGTCATTAACCCATCAAGGTAGATAGGTAAACTTTCGATAATCAGTGAAAAGTCCATTCTCTACCTCGCATGAATACTGAATTTGCGCTCTACCAGCTTGAGGACGCCTGTCGACACACTGGTAAAGAATAAGAAAATAATCGCCACCGCCATGTAGAAGGTGAATGGCATTTTGGTCGAACCCGCTGCCAGTGAACTCATACGCACCATATCTTCAAGGCCTATGATGGATACAAGCGCGGTGGTTTTGAGCAGAACAAGCCAGTTATTACCAAAACCTGGTAACGCATGACGAATCATTTGCGGTAGTAGAATTCTGCGGAATGCCAGTACAGGGCCCATGCCGTATGCTTTAGCGGCTTCAAGTTCACCTGAATCAACCGCCATAATAGCGCCACGGAATGTTTCAGCCATGTAGGCGCCGAAAATAAATCCAATGGTTAGGACACCGGCCACAAACGGGCTGACGTCAATGTAATCTGGTAAGTAAGATGTCCACTCATGATTAGGATCGCTTGACGCAAACCATTCGTTAAGTGTTTCGTTGATAGAGTACAAACTGTTGTTAAGAAGAATCTGTCCACCAAAGAAAATCAACATCATGAGGACTAAGTCGGGAATACCACGAATAACTGTGGTGTATAGAGTGGCTATTGCTCGAGCCCAGCGATAAGGGGCCATTTTAGCTAATGCACCTAGCATACCTAAGATCATAGCTAGCAATAACGACAATAGCGCGACTTCGATGGTCACTACGGCCCCTTTTAAAATAGAGGCTTCATATCCTTGTAAATCCAGCATAGGTAAGTTCCTGATCCCTAAACTTTATAGAACTCGACCGTTGGCTACTACTCCTAGGAACAAGAACCAACGGTCGCTTAGCAACGATTACTGACCGTAAACGTCGTAGTTGAAGTATTTAGCAGCGATTTCTTGGTAAACACCTTTCTCACGTAGAGATAGGATAGCTGCGTCTAGCTTCTTAGTAAGATCTTTGTCTTGCTTACGTAGCGCGATACCAAAACCGTCGCCGAACCATTTAGGGTCAGTTAGAGATGGACCAACGAATTCGTAAGCTTCACCGCCAGCTTTGTTTAGCACGCCTTCTTCCAGAGCAGATGCATCACCCAAAACTGCAGCTACACGGCCGTTAGCAAGGTCAAGGTAAGCTTCGTCGAAAGAACCGTAACGAACGATTTCTACTTTGTCGCCGTAGTTGTCAGTTAGGTACTTGTCGTGAGTTGTTGCACGCTGAACAGCAATTTTCTGACCATCCAGGTTATCGAAATCAAGACCAGCGCCTTTCTTAGCAATAAACTTGTTTGGGATAAGTGCGTATTTGCCAGTGAAATCTACTTTCTTCTTACGCTCTTCTGTAATAGACATTGCAGCGATGATTGCATCGTACTTACGTGCAAGTAGCGAAGGAATGATGCCATCCCAGTCTTGAGCAACGATCTTACATTTCACTTCCATTTCCTGACATAGAGCGTTAGCCATATCTACGTCAAAACCTTTTAGTGAGCCGTCAGCTTCTGTCCAGCTAAATGGAGGGTATGCGCCTTCAATACCGAAGCGAACTGTTTTCCATTCTTTCGCTTGAGCTACGCCAGTTACTGCTGTAGCTGCCAGTGTTGCTGCTAATAACCACTTTTTCATTTCCATACTCCTGTGATTGTGATTTTTATATTTAACTTATCGTGTGTTTGCCGCCAGGCGACTATTAGTAAATTGATGAGATAAACTGTTGTAAACGCTCAGAGTCCGGGTTTGTGAACAGCTTAGCTGGATCTCCCTGCTCTTCGACCAAGCCTTGGTGTAAGAACATGACATGGTTCGAAACGTCACGAGCAAACGCCATTTCGTGGGTAACCACCAGCATAGTACGCCCCTCTTCAGCGAGGTCGCGCATTACACCCAGTACTTCACCTACTAGCTCAGGATCGAGCGCTGATGTTGGCTCATCGAATAGCATTACTTCTGGGTCTACTGCCAGTGCACGTGCAATCGCTGCGCGCTGCTGCTGACCACCAGATAGGTGACCTGGGTAGTAATCTTTACGCTCGTAAAGACCGACTTTTTTCAATAGTAGCTCGGCGTTTTCAATTGCCTGAGCTTTAGGTACACCGAGTACATGCACGGGCGCTTCAATAACGTTTTCAAGAACCGTCATATGTGACCAAAGGTTGAACCCCTGGAATACCATTGCCAGTCTTGAACGAATACGTTGCACCTGTTTTTCATTGGCAGGAACAGCCTCACCCTGGCGGTTGTTTTTCATTTGAATTAATTCACCATTAACCCAAATTTCACCAGCGGTAGGTGTTTCAAGAAGGTTGATACATCTTAGAAAAGTACTTTTCCCCGAACCGGAAGAACCGATAATGGAAATTACGTCCCCTTTATGGGCTTCCAACGAGATGCCCTTTAAAACTTCATTTTGTCCAAATGTTTTGTGCAGTTCTTTTATATCCAGCGCTGGTACATCTTTCATGCGCTCTTACTCCCTGTCTTTATTATGACCAACAACTCGTCAAGCGAGCTATTGGTTGACTGCTGGGTTCCACCCACATTGCGATACAAACTAGCACTCCCCCGAGAAACTTGCAACAAATTATTAACCTACAAATCAGCAATATATAGCCACTTTATATGAGTAATAATGCATTTAATAGATAAAACCGCTCCACATTTCGCATAAAACCTGTAGTTCAACAAACAATCTTCCAATTAACGCAATTAACATTTTTATAAAAATAAGATCTATCTCAATAAACGCTTGCCACTCTTTAATGACCAAGCGTTGACGACGGTTAGGTCTTTAATAAACCTCACAATATGAAAGTTTATTTCAGCAATCTTGAACACGTCCCCTCAACAAGTCCCACCTTGTGTAGTTTTCTTTCACAACCTTTCATAAAGTGATCTAAATCAATCACTCTTTAGGGTTAGCGCGTTACACTCGCCTCAATGCTAAAAGTCTCAATAGACGTACTTTTCGCAATAAATCCTCTATGCTTTAGCACATCACTAACGAGCTACAGCGAGGTAGACCAGGATTCAATTGCAGGAAGCTAACCAGGTTTATACAGAGAGACCGTCACAGAATAATAATCGGGTCTCTCTTTGAAGATTTACTAACTTTTTGAATATGAGGAATCTATGTCAGACGCAGTCAATAAACCGCACTCTGATTCGGATATCGAAAACAAGAGCTATCAAGAGCTGCATCGCCCAGCTTCTGAGTTTGAAAGCCGTTCAGACTACCTAGACCACGAACTGCAAATCATGAAGCCACGTCGCTTCGGGTTGAACCTTCCTGGTCGTGATTTCCGCTTTGAGCTTGAAGACTTGGTACCTGCTCTTGCTGGTACTATCGGTATCATCGCAATGTACTCTGCGGTAATGATGTCTTGGGCTGAAGGTCTAACCGCTGCTTGGGACCACGTAAATCTTGGTAAAGAGTTTGCTATTGAGGTTGCGCGAGTAGAAATGCTGATCCCAGCACTCCTATTCTGTGTTCTTGCTTCTGGTTTTATTAACCCGAAAGCAAACCTTGCCGGTAACCACGGCCCAATGATCCCTCTTATCGGCACCATCGCATTAGCAGGTGCGCACCCTCTTGCATTGGCAATTCTAATCGGCGTGTTCGGTTTGCTACTGAGCTTCCTGAAAGGCGGTTCAAAGTTAGTTAACTTAACCTCCGAAGGCACCGCAGGTGGTTTGCTTATCTTCCTCGGTCTAACCGGTACTATGAGCCAAATCAACTCGATCCAGGCATGGGCTGTTGGCCTTCAGTCTGACACTGTCGCTGCTGGTAGCATGGGTTACGTTGGTCTTATCGTTTTGGCCGTTACTATTGCGCTATACGCATTCCTGGCAAAAGTGAACAAGCGTTGGTTGGCAATCCCTGTTTGTGCATTCACTGGTTTGATTATTGCTCTAGTTCTTGGTGCAGGTTTCGATATCAAATTCGTAACTGAAACTGGTCTGCCTAACCTGAACCCTGTTTACTGGTGGGGCAGCACTGAAGAAGGTTGGATGCTTGGTCTGCCAAACATGGAACACTTCATTGCATCTCTTCCATTCGCAATTCTAGCGGTAGCGATGTGGTCACCAGACTTCCTTGGTCACCGTATCTTCCAGGAACTGAACTACCCTAAAAAGACTGAAAAAGTACTTATGGACGTAGATGACACTATGACTATGTGTTCTATCCGTCAGATGGTAGGTACTGCAGTCGGTGGTGGTAACATCACTTCTTCATGGGGTACATACATGATCCCAGCAGCTATCGCAAAACGCCCTATTCCAGCTGGTGCGATCCTGCTTGGTCTACTGGTTATGATCATCGCTGTACTTGGCTTCCCGATGGATATCGCGGTTTGGCCACCAGTAATGCGTGTCGCTCTTCTTGTAGGTGTCTCACTTCCACTACTTGAAGCTGGTATGCAAATGGTTAAAGATTCTAAAGACTCTCAAGCTGCTGGTATCTGTATCTTCGGTTCAGCAGTCGTTAACCCGGTACTGGCTTGGGCACTAACTATGCTTCTGGACAACAACGGTCTGATTGGTGACAAAGAGCGTGCAGCACGCCTTTCATTCGTCGACAAGATTGTTATCCCAGTAGGTGTACTTGTTATCTGTCTAGTCGCGATGCTGGCTGTAGGTATGCTTGAAGGCCAATACGGTATTCCAGCCTTCCTATAATGATAACTGGAGTTGAGAGTCGGATTTCGGCTCTCAACTTTTTTTGAGTATCAAGTTTTTTTCTAAAAAATAATTTAAAGAAACGAGCATTTATTGATTTAGTTTAAGGTTTGCAAAATTTTTTTAGTATATCCTTGAAACCAAGTTAATAAGACACCATGTAAAAAGTAGTGACAATATTTATAGTTTTATGCCCTTTCGGGATACGTTTTTAAAGACTATACATATTGTTATTCATAAGAGTGTACCGCCCCAGCGATGGGAATCGAACTAGCTCAATGGTTTGATAGGTACGTGTTTTTTCTACTAAAAAGGTAGGTATGTCATGGCAGAGCAATTTGCTAAAGCTTGGGAAGGTTTTGCTGAAGGTGATTGGCAAAACGAAGTAAACGTTCGCGACTTCATTCAAAAGAACTACGCACCATATGAAGGCGACGAGTCTTTCCTAGTTTCTGAAGGTACTGAAGCAACTAACCAGCTTTGGGCCAAAGTAATGGAAGGTATCAAGCAGGAAAACGCGACTCACGCACCTGTTGATTTTGATACTTCTGTGATTTCTACCATCACTTCTCACGATGCTGGCTACATCAACAAAGATCTAGAGACAATCGTTGGTCTTCAAACTGAAGCGCCGCTTAAGCGTGCAATCATCCCTAACGGTGGTATCCGTATGGTTGAAGGTTCATGCAAAGCTTACGATCGTGAACTAGACCCACAAGTTTCTAAAATCTTTACTGAATACCGTAAAACACACAACGCGGGTGTTTTCGATATCTACACTCCAGACATTCTAAAATGTCGTAAATCTGGTGTTCTGACTGGTCTTCCAGATGCTTACGGCCGTGGTCGTATCATCGGTGACTACCGTCGTGTTGCTCTATACGGTATTGACCGTCTAATGAAAGACAAGCTAGCTCAATTCGCTTCTCTTCAAGAGCGTTTCGAGAACGGTGAAGATCTTCAAATGACTATGCAGCTTCGCGAAGAGATCGCTGAGCAGCACCGTGCACTTGGCCAAATGAAAGTTATGGCTGAGAAATACGGCTGTGATATCTCTCGCCCAGCTGAAACTGCACAAGAAGCAATTCAGTGGACTTACTTCGGTTACCTAGCTGCTGTTAAATCTCAAAACGGTGCTGCAATGTCTCTAGGTCGTACTTCTACGTTCCTAGATATCTACATCGAGCGCGATATCGCTGCTGGTAAGATCACTGAAGTTGATGCACAGGAAATGATCGACCACTTCGTAATGAAACTACGTATGGTTCGTTTCCTACGTACTCCTGAGTACGATGATCTGTTCTCTGGTGACCCTATCTGGGCTACTGAGTCTATGGGTGGTATGGGTCTTGACGGTCGTACGCTAGTTACACGCACTAACTTCCGTTTCCTAAACTCTCTATACACTATGGGTCCTTCTCCAGAGCCAAACATCACTGTACTTTGGTCTGAGCAGCTACCTGATGGCTTCAAGAAGTTCTGTGCGAAAGTTTCTATCGACACGTCTTCTATCCAGTACGAAAACGACGACCTAATGCGTCCAGATTTCGATTCTGATGATTACGCTATCGCATGTTGTGTATCTCCAATGATCATTGGTAAACACATGCAGTTCTTCGGTGCTCGTGCAAACCTTGCTAAGACACTACTATACGTAATCAACGGCGGTGTGGATGAGAAACTGAAGATCCAAGTTGGTCCTCAAATGCCTAAGATCACTGACGAAGTTCTAGACTTTGACGATGTATGGGGCAAGCTTGACCACTTCATGGATTGGCTAGCGAAGCAGTACGTGACTGCACTCAACTCTATCCACTTCATGCACGACAAGTACAGCTACGAAGCTGCACTAATGGCTCTACATGACCGTGACGTTCGTCGTACTATGGCTTGTGGTATTGCTGGTCTGTCTGTTGCAGCTGACTCACTATCTGCAATCAAACACGCGAAAGTTAAACCTATCCGTGACGAAGACGGCGTAGCGATCGACTTCGAAATCGAAGGCGATTACCCTAAATTTGGTAACAACGATGCTCGCGTAGATGACATTGCTTGTGAACTTGTTGAAGTGTTCATGAACAAGATCCGTCAGCTTAAGACTTACCGTGACGCAATCCCGACTCAGTCTATCCTGACTATCACTTCAAACGTGGTATACGGTAAGAAGACGGGTAACACTCCAGATGGTCGTCGCGCAGGTGCTCCGTTTGCTCCAGGTGCAAACCCAATGCACGGCCGTGATGAGAAAGGTGCTGTAGCATCTCTAACATCTGTAGGTAAACTACCATTTGCTCACGCGAAAGACGGTATCTCTTACACATTCTCTATCGTGCCAAACGCACTAGGTAAAGAAGAAGGTTCACAGCGCGCTAACCTAGCAGGCCTAATGGATGGTTACTTCCACCACGAAGCTGGCATCGAAGGCGGTCAGCACCTGAACGTGAACGTACTTAACCGTGAAACTCTAGAAGACGCAGTTAAGCACCCTGAGAAATACCCTCAGCTAACAATCCGTGTATCTGGTTACGCTGTACGTTTCAACTCTCTGACTACAGAGCAGCAACAAGACGTAATCGCACGTACATTTACTGAGTCTCTATAATTCTCAGCTAAATGATTGACGAAGCCCCGCCTAGTGCGGGGCTTTATTTTTTCTGTCAATTCCTCACTCAAAAATCAGAGAGACGGTGCACAGTTCATATCACTTATATGTGAATTACTAACATATATGGCGATTAATCTTGTACTATCAGACATCTAATTGAGTTAAGCACAGACACATGAAGTTAAACCGCACAATTTTACTGCCTCTACTACTGGCTTCAGCAAGTAGTATCGCCTCAGACAAATCGACAATTTCTTTCTCTATCGACAACGACGGTATCTTCGGTGTTGATCAGGACTACACTAACGGTCTTTTTCTGAGTTACGCCACAGGTGGGATATCACCTTACCCAATTTTCAGTCCACTAAGTCTGTCATTCTGGGGAGGGGCTTCACTCGATAAGTTTGAATTTACCCTTGGTCATAAGATGTATACGCCTTCAGATATTGAAGCGACTGCGCCTATGATCAACGACAGACCATACGCGGGTTTCCTGCATACTGAGTTTAACTACATCAGCTTGCACCCACAGCAAGCGCAACGTTTCAACCTTACTTTAGGTACGGTGGGCGAAAGCTCACTGGCTGACCAGGCACAAGATATCGTTCACGGTATTACTGGTTCAGATGAACCGAGAGGCTGGGAGTATCAGGTTGATGACAAGTTTGTTGGCAGCGTTGGCTACCTGACTCATTTCAACTTATGGCGTCAGCGCGCTATCGCCAATACGGATTTTGAACTATCTAACGTTTCTGAAATCAATGCGGGCAATTTCCGTAGCGACGTGTCTACCGGCTTGATGTTCCGTTGGGGTTCTGATTTGGGCGGCAGCATGGGTGCAGCGAATATTGACAACGAAAACCCGTTCCGCGCAAGTATGCTCGGTGGCTCTCAGGGTGGGTGGTTTGTTTATACCGGTATCGAAGCTCGCTACCGATTTAACGACATTACTATCGAAGGTGATCGCTCTGGCGTTACCGACTATGCAGTAAAGAATGGTCAGGACCCTGCCATCTACGATGTGACGCTGGAAAACAATCAAGCGACTGCCGTGGCTGGTATCGCTTGGTATAACCAGAGTTTTGGTGCCAGCTTAACTGCGACAGCCAAAACACCTGATTATAAAGAAGCGCCAGAATCTATCTACGGTACTGGCGCCCTAGCGCTATATGCGTTTTTCTAATCGCAGTTAAATCGTAAATTTCAGGCAGTCTTGATTGAGGCTGCCTGACCTCTCTTCCACAGTACCACTTACATTTCTAAGCTGCTCGTTGTTCTCTTCAAGCTCTTTCATTGCCGCAGATATCTGCGTCATATTGTCAGCCATAGATTGACTGGTTGTCGCCAACTCTTTGATTGAAGCAAAAATCACTTCTGTCTGGTGCGAAGCTTCGTTCGTTTTGTCTGTGATCATTTTCAATGCGTCCATCGCTTCCTGACCACGCTCTCGGCCTGCCGACATTGAGGATTCAGACTGACCGATATACTGAATAACCTCGGCACTCTCTTTCTTCATCGTATCGATGGTGTCTGAGATCTCAGAAACTGCGTCAACGGTGCGAACCGCAAGGCTACGAACTTCATCAGCGACTACCGCAAAACCTCTGCCCTGTTCACCAGCACGTGCCGCTTCGATTGCCGCATTCAAAGCAAGCAGGTTCGTTTGTTCTGCAATGCCATTGATGATTTCCATTACTGAATCGACTTTTGATGATGCTTCTTCTAACTGCTGAATGTGTCCCGCGGCTGAAGTCATGATCGCACCAACCTCCTCAATCGAGCCGATAGCTGCACTGATGACTTTTGCCCCCTCTTCAGCCGCGTCAGTTGACGAGCGACTGATATCGGCAACAAACTCTAGTGAATTTGAAACCTCTTGAGTGGTGACACTGACTTCTTCAGTCGCTGAAGCAAGCAATTGAGTTTGTCCAAGAACCTCAGACTGGTGATGAGCAAGGAGGTCTAACCCCTGATTAAGTTCAGCCGCATTGCCTGACAATGCCTGACTGCTACTCTGAACTCCTGATACCAGCTCACCTAAGTTCTCACAGCTTTGATTGATGCTCGATGCTAATTGGTTAAATTCGTCATTAGGATTATTGGACGGGGTCATACGTTGTGACAGATCCCCTTTCGACAGGCTATTAAGTACTTCTTTGGTCAGGTTAAGTGAGCGTGACATTGATGCGCTCTGCATAGCCGAGCTCGTGATGGTAAAGACAGCGAGCACTACACATGCGATAAGAATTGACCACTGGGTCTGTGTCGATGCTTCCTCGGCAATCTGTTGGTAACGGGCACTGATTCCACCTAGCTCGGCTGTGATATCACCAATCAGGCGTGTCATTGTCGCCTTGGTAACGTCTAATTGCTGTTCTACTGAGCCAAGTTGCTGCGACAGTTCGCTAACACGCACAAAAGTTTGCTTGTATTGCTCAATCTCTTTTTCGTACAGTTCTAACATGGCATAGACATTCGACATGCTTTCAAAGCTTGCCATAGCTCGGTTGAACAATTTGAGATTATTCTCAGAAGGTTGCAACAGATAGTTTTGTTGCGCTTTAACCATTGCCTGAAAGTCAGAGTTCAGCGTCACCATGCCTGTTTCAGCAATTTTTTGCTCGATGACGGTAGCGATCTGTTTCATCTGACCCAGCTTACCTTCATCGATGTTGAAGCCGAGTTCTTGCTTCAGCGCTAACCAGGGTGTAACCGCACTCTTAAAGTCCATCACACTCTGGGTGAGCTGATCACCCTGACTGACTAAACCAACCTGATTAAGAAACTTAGCATTTTCACTGATGGCCAAAACGATATCTTCAATACTGCTTTTGGTCGTCGCTACCTTATCCCCTGTCATACTATCAAGTGTTCCACCTAATGTGAGAATGTGACTCTGGGTTTGATAAATCGCGAGGGATCCCGAAGCAATATCAGCACTACTGTGATACTGCTCCTTCATCTGTGACAATCTTTCTGAAGTAAAAAAAGCGAGGGACGCAAATCCGATCGTTAAAACTATCAAAAACAGGGTAACTTTCTGTTTTTGAGAGAGCGCAAGCATATCCATATTAAATCCCTTAACATCAAACAGATGTAAAATACTTTGCCTGACTGTTGTTATTAGTTGTTATTGATTTATTTGTAATCAATAACATTTTTATAACATAAATCTTAGCAAAGAAACGGTTTTTTTCTTATTTCATCTTTTCTTGTTAGCTAGGTTCGGAAAACCTATTTTATCCCTACCTTTTGTAATAAAATAACGACCAAAATTACTATTACGAGATGAGCTCATGTCAACAACTGGTCGTATTCATTCTTTTGAGTCTTGCGGAACAGTCGATGGTCCTGGAATTCGCTTTATTGTCTTTCTGCAAGGTTGTTTAATGCGTTGTATGTACTGCCATAACCGCGATACCTGGGATACTCATGACGGTAAAGAAGTGACCGTTGAAGAGATCATCAATGAAGCAAAATCTTACCGTCACTTTATGAATGCTTCGGGTGGTGGCGTGACCTGTTCTGGTGGCGAAGCGATGCTGCAACCTGAGTTTGTCCGTGACTTCTTCCGTGCAGCTAAAGCTGAAGGTATTCACACATGTCTGGATACCAACGGTTATATTCGCAAACACACTGAAGTTATTGATGAAGTATTAGATGCCACTGATCTGGTTATGCTTGACCTTAAGCATATGAAAGATGAGATTCACCACGACTTTATTGGTGTTTCTAACAAGCGCACCCTAGATTTCGCTCGCTACCTACATAAAATTGGTCAAAAAACTTGGATTCGATATGTTGTCGTTCCTGGTTATACCGATGATGAAGAAGCTGCACATATGTTAGGCGACTTTATTAAGGATATGGATAACATCGAAAAGATCGAGCTATTGCCATATCACAAACTAGGTGCTCACAAATGGGAAGCACTAGGTATCGAGTACCCACTTGAAGGAACTAACCCTCCATCAAAAGAAACCATGGATAATATCGTATCAATTCTTGAGCAGTATCACTCTAACGTTAAATATTGATACCACTTGGTGACTAATTCGTAAAAAATACCAACCTGCTTAGGTTGGTATTTTTTTTGAGGTTTACGTGGCGCTGAATCAACTGTTTGCCCTAGCACTGATTGTTGTCTCCTGCCTGTTCATTTGGCGGGACGTATCGCGCGTACTCATCCCGAAGCTGACCAGCGAACGTACCTTCCAGCATGTCACCTTTGGCGTTGTATTTGCGTTTTACCTACTCTGGTCTGCGGACGCTGGCATAAAAGACGGACTATCCATTCATTTCCTTGGTCTTACCGTTCTGACCCTGATGTATGGCTGGCGAAGCGCGTATGCAATTGCAATGGTTGTCGGCTTACTATTGGCTATTTTCGGCGAACTTGAATTTGCCGGACTCCCTGAGTTTCTGCTGCTCTCTTGTCTGCTCCCAATTGTTATCAGCTATGGGCTGTTTTTGGCCAGTTACCGTTATCTTCCGCGCAATATTTTCGTCTTTATCTTTGTCGCAGGTTTCCTCAATGGAGGAGTGACCGGCACCGCCCATTTGCTGATTAATTCCTTTTATCTGCTATTTGTATCCGATTATGACTGGGTAACAATTTTTGATAACTACCTGATCTTCACTCCCCTGCTGGCGTTTCCTGAAGGTCTGCTAAATGGTATGACTGTCGCGATGTTGACGGTATTTAAACCAGAGTTGTTACGAGTCTTCTCCGACCGAGACTACATCTATAATCACTACCATAAAGACAAGTAAAAAATCTTACTCAATCTTTGTACTTTTGATATTAAATATGTGTTGAGATCATGTTTCAGTTAACCCGGAACAGATAACCTAAGCACATTAAAAATGTATTAGATTATTTTAGTGAGGCCACCATGGAAATGACCAACGCTCAACGTTTGATCCTATCAAATCAGTACTACCTGATGTCACAGATGGATCCGGAAAACGCGGCGAAATATCAGCGTCTACAGACTATTGTAGAGCGCGGTTACGAATTGCAAATGCGTGAACTAAACAAAGATTTTGGCTGTTTAGTTGATGCGGAATGTCGCGAAGTGATTGACATTATGGAAATGTACCATGCGATGCAGGAATCAAACAAAATGCTCTCTGACAGCGAACAGAAAGAAGTAGACCAACGTCGTCTGACTTTCTTAGGCTTTGACGCGGCGGCAGAAGCACAACTGGTTAATTACGTTCGTTTTCTTGTCGACTCTGAAGGTCTGTATCCTCAATTCAGCAAGGGTGAGCACCATTTCAATGCGCAAATGCCAATGCTAGATAAGTACCGTCGCATGCTTAACACATGGCGTAACTGTCCTCGTCAGTATCACCTATGTGCTAACGAGCTGAAGCAAATATTCAACGCTTAATCGATAACAAAAAAGGCTGTTGCAATTGCAACAGCCTTTTTTACATCTCTCAAACCAGACTAAAAGACGTAAGCGACACCAATGTTGGCTGACGTCGTCACCCCGCTTTCAATTAACGGACTGCCTTCAATATCTCCTTCGATATTGGTATAGCGCAAGCTGCCAGTGACACGCACGCTTGGCGACAGATGAAAGTAACCTGAAGCACCAATAAACATCTGACCATCCCAATCAGCATCAAATTCACTTAAACCTGAACGTGCCGCTTCTGCAGCACTAACACCATATAGATGGTTGTTAAGTCGGCTACTGTTATACGCGTAACCAAGAGATGGAGTCACTCCCCATCCTCCTCGACGAATTGGCAAACGCCAGGCCGCTTCTGCGTATATGCCATTGTGTCGATTCGCTAAATCGCTACCAAGCGTCGCTTCAAACATCCCAAGCATAGTAATTGCCTGATAACTCACACCGCCTAATACCGTGGCCTTTCGTTCATCCATCAGTTGGATATCAGGGTTACTTGAATCCTCCGGCTTCAGAGTTCTTGGATCATAAGCTGCGCGAAAGATGATGTTTTGGGGTGAACCAACTGGCAGTATACGGTATCCAGCGGTAAATCCGCGCAAGAATAGATGCTCGCCTTCATAGCCAATTAGCGGAATCACCGTCTGATTCGATGGGGTGTCTTTGTATACCGCAGGAGAATAGGATGCCGCGACGCCCAACGACCACTGGGATATTTTAGCCTGGGATGGTAATGCTGCTATTGCAGCAAGGAGACAAATACTTTTTAGCCAAGATGTTTTTAACATAGTTACCAGGATTCAAATTGATTGGATGAATTGCCAGCAATTATACAGAATGACATACCGATATCAATTGCTGATTGCGTAGCTCAGATAAACATTTTATCTATCAATAACAATACATTCGATTAGAAGATGATATTTAGATTACAAAACTCTAAATGAGCTACTATTTCTAGATTAAATACTTAATTTCCAGATGCCAGCAGATAAGTGGTCAGACAACTAGCTCTTGGTCACAAATTGCAATTAAACACATATTTTTTAAGCAAAATTCTAAAAACCAACTAGGATTAAAAAAGAAAGGATTTGCTTTTCTATGCGGGTTTATTGTCAGTTTGACAGGTTCAGAGGGGAATTCATTATGAGTATTTTCGACCATTTCCAAGCACGCTACGAAGCCTCCAAGGATGAGGAACTATCGCTACAAGACTTTCTAGGCCTTTGCAAGGACGACAAAAGTGCGTATGCCAATGCCGCCGAACGACTGTTAATGGCCATCGGCGAACCAGAGGTCATTGATACCGCGCAGGACCCACATCTCAGCCGTATTTTCTCCAACAGGGTCATCTCGCGTTACCAAACCTTTAAAGATTTCTATGGTATGGAAGATGCTATTGAGCAGATTGTTTCCTATCTAAAACACGCGGCGCAGGGCTTAGAGGAACGCAAACAGATTCTCTACTTACTCGGACCTGTGGGTGGTGGTAAGTCTTCACTGGCAGAGAAGCTCAAAGCGTTAATGCAACAAGTACCGATTTATGTTCTTTCTGCTAATGGCGAACGTAGCCCGGTAAACGATCATCCATTCTGTCTGTTTGATGTCAACGAAGACGGCGACCTGCTCAAACAAGAGTATGGAATTGAAAAACGCTATATCCGCTCGATTATGTCTCCATGGGCAGCGAAGCGTTTGCATGAATTCGGTGGCGACATTTCTAAATTCAAAGTGGTCAAAGTTCGACCTTCGATTCTGGATCAACTTGCTATAGCGAAAACCGAACCGGGTGACGAAAACAACCAGGACATCTCTTCACTGGTTGGTAAAGTCGATATTCGTCAGTTAGAACACTACTCTCAAGATGACCCAGATGCGTACAGCTATTCGGGTGCTCTATGTCGTGCTAACCAGGGTCTGATGGAGTTCGTAGAGATGTTTAAAGCGCCGATTAAGGTGCTACACCCTCTACTAACTGCTACTCAGGAAGGTAACTACAACGGTACTGAAGGTCTGTCAGCTTTGCCATTTGATGGCATGATCCTCGCTCACTCAAATGAGTCAGAATGGCAAACATTCCGTAATAACAAAAACAATGAAGCATTCCTTGACCGTGTTTACATCGTTAAGGTGCCTTACTGTCTGCGTGTATCGGAAGAGGTCAAGATTTACCAAAAACTACTCGACCACTCGGAACTGTCGAAAGCACCATGTTCACCAAGTACCTTAGAGTTGCTTTCTCAGTTCAGTATTCTGTCGCGTCTCAAAGAGCCAGAGAACTCGTCTATTTTCTCTAAGATGCGCGTCTACGATGGTGAAACCCTGAAAGACACTGACCCTAAAGCGAAGAGTTATCAGGAGTATCGCGATTTTGCGGGTGTTGATGAAGGCATGTCAGGGCTATCAACGCGTTTCGCCTTTAAGATTCTATCGCGTGTGTTCAACTTTGATCAGACCGAGGTAGCGGCGAACCCTGTTCACCTGTTCTACGTTATCGAACAACAGATTGAACGTGAGCAGTTCCCACAAGAGACAGCAGAGAAGTACCTTGAGTTCTTGAAAGGCTACCTGGTACCACGCTACGTAGAATTTATCGGAAAAGAAATTCAGACCGCTTACTTAGAGTCTTACTCTGAGTACGGACAAAACATCTTTGACCGTTACGTCACTTACGCCGACTTCTGGATTCAGGACCAAGAGTACCGCGACCCAGAAACAGGCCAGTTATTCGACCGCTCAGCTCTAAACAACGAGCTAGAGAAGATCGAAAAAACCGCAGGTATTAGCAATCCTAAAGATTTCCGTAATGAAATCGTTAACTTCGTGCTTCGTGCACGAGCAAATAACAACGGCACCAATCCAGTTTGGACGAGTTACGAAAAACTTCGCACTGTGATTGAGAAGAAAATGTTCTCCAACACCGAGGAACTGTTACCAGTTATCTCCTTTAACACTAAAACCTCTTCTGAAGATCAGAAGAAACACGATGACTTTGTCGCACGCATGATGGAAAAAGGCTACACAGAGAAACAAGTTCGCTTGCTATCTGAATGGTATCTACGCGTACGTAAATCATCATAACAGCAGTGTTTTAGCCCGTACTTCACCTGTCAGGCTGAGTCTGGCAGGTGACAGGTGCAAGATAGATCCAGCCCTGGTAACCGGGGCTTGTATGAGATAAGGGGTGACTCATGGCGCAATTTATTGACCGACGACTGAACGGCAAAAATAAAAGTGCGGTTAACCGCCAGCGCTTTTTGCGCCGCCATAAAGAGCAGATTAAAGAGTCTGTGGCGGATGCAGTAAATCGCCGTTCAATCACCAATACCGAAACTGGTGAAGATGTCGCTATTCCACATAAGGACATCAAAGAGCCAGTCTTTCATCAAGGCAAAGGCGGCCTCAAAGAGCGAGTTCATCCGGGTAATGACCAGTTTATTACCGGTGATAAAATTGAACGCCCGAAAGGTGGCGGTCAAGGTGGAGGCTCAGGTGAAGGTGACGCAAGCGCTGACGGTGAAGGTCAGGACGATTTTGTATTCCAGATTTCAAAAGATGAGTACTTAGATATTCTATTTGAAGATCTTGAACTCCCTAACCTTGAAAAGAGCCAAATCAACAAAATCACTGAATGGAAAACGCACCGCGCTGGTTATCAAACCGCTGGTGTACCAGCCAATATCGCTATCGTAAAGTCACTACAGCAATCCCTTGCAAGACGTACTGCGATGACGGCAGGCAAAAAGCGTATGCTGCGTGAACTGGAACAAGAGCTCGATAAAGTTAAGATGTCCGAGCCAGCTCAAATGCTCGAAGAGCAACGTTTACAGAAAGAAATTCAGGATCTCCGTCGTAAAATCGATACGGTTCCTTTTATCGATACCTTCGACCTACGCTTTAAAAACTACGAACGCCGTCCTATCCCATCCAGTCAGGCTGTCATGTTCTGTCTGATGGACGTGTCCGGCTCAATGGATCAGGCAACCAAGGATATCGCCAAACGATTTTATGTTCTGCTCTATCTGTTCCTGACCCGTACTTATGAAAATGTCGATGTGGTGTTTATTCGCCACCACACTCAGGCAAAAGAGGTCGACGAGCATGAGTTCTTCTACTCACAAGAAACGGGCGGCACAATCGTATCCAGTGCATTAAAACTGATGAACGAGATTGTTGCAGACCGTTATCCTGTTGGAGAGTGGAATATCTACGCTGCACAAGCTTCCGATGGCGATAACTGGGCAGATGACTCGCCTCGTTGTCGAGAATTACTCACCAAGCATTTACTGCCAAACTGCCAGTATTATTCCTATATCGAAATCACTCGCCGCTCACATCAGACCTTGTGGCACGAGTATGAAAAACTCGAAGGGGACTTCCCTAACTTTGCAATGAAGAACATTCGCAGCGTTGAGGATATTTTCCCTGTGTTCAGAGAGCTTTTCAAAAAAGAGACTGCTTAGGGAGGCCGTATGACAACTAAAACGAAAAAGCCAACAAAGAGCAAGGCGCTGCCAGATGGTCCAGACTGGACCTTCGATCTACTTGAACGTTACCACGTTGAAATCAAACGGGTGGCGGATCACTATAAACTCGACGCCTACCCTAACCAGATAGAAGTCATAACGTCTGAACAGATGATGGATGCGTATTCCAGTATCGGTATGCCGATTAACTACAATCACTGGTCGTTCGGTAAGAAGTTCATTCAAACTGAGCAGGGGTATAAACATGGCCAGATGGGGCTGGCGTACGAAATCGTAATTAATTCTAACCCATGTATCGCCTACCTGATGGAAGAGAATACCGTCACCATGCAGGCGCTGGTAATGGCGCACGCTTGCTACGGACACAACTCTTTCTTTAAAGGAAACTATCTATTCCAGACCTGGACTGATGCCAGTTCCATTATCGATTATCTACTGTTCGCTAAGAACTATATCGCGGAGTGTGAGCAAAAGTATGGTGTCCAGGAGGTAGAAGATCTGCTCGACTCATGCCACGCACTGATGAACTTTGGCGTTGATCGCTATAAACGACCAGAAAAAATCTCTATCGCTGAAGAAAAATCTCGTCAGGAAGAACGCGAAGCCTATCTCCAATCTCAGGTTAATGACTTATGGCGAACGGTACCTAAATCTAAGGTAGAACCAGAAAACGAGAAAGTTCGCTTCCCGTCCGAGCCACAGGAGAACATCCTCTACTTTATTGAAAAGCATGCACCGCTCCTAGAGCCTTGGCAGCGAGAAATCGTCCGTGTGGTACGCAAGATTAGCCAATACTTCTACCCACAAAAACAGACTCAGGTGATGAACGAAGGCTGGGCGACGTTCTGGCACTACACCATTCTTAACCACCTTTATGATGAAGGGTTAGTAACCGACCGCTTTATCCTTGAGTTTTTGCACAGCCACACTGGCGTTGTGGCACAACCCCCCTACAACAGCCCTTACTTTAGCGGCATAAACCCGTATGCACTTGGCTTTGCCATGTTCCGCGATATACGCCGTATCTGTGAAGAACCAACTGATGAAGATAAGGAGTGGTTCCCTGATCTGGCTGGTACTGACTGGCTTGAAGCGGTTCATTTCGCGATGAAGAACTTCAAGGACGAGAGTTTTATTAGCCAATACCTGTCTCCAAAACTCATGCGTGACTTTAAGTTGTTTGCCATCGTCGATGACGACCGTAAGAACTATATTGAAGTCAGCGCAATTCACGACGACTCGGGTTATAGAGCGATCAGAGAAAAGCTGGCGGCTCAATACAACTTGTCTAACCTTGAACCTAATATTCAGGTGTTCAACGTCGATGTACGCGGTGACCGTTCACTCACGCTGCAATACGTCCCTCATGACCGTATCCCCCTCGATGACAGCTATGACGAAGTATTGAAGCATATGTATCGCCTATGGGGCTTTGACGTGATACTGGAGGAAGTTAAAGATAGTGGCCGTAGAGAAATCCTCGGAACCTGTCCAAAACGCAATGACTACGATGCGAAAATCTAACCCCAATAAAAAAGGCCCTTCGGGGCCTTTTCTACATTAGCGGTTAGCGATAATACTTCTCACCACTTCAAGATCTTCCGGTGTATCTACACCCGCTGCTGGCGCTTCTTTAGCGACCTCAACGTGAATCTTTTCTCCGTACCACAGTACACGTAACTGCTCTAGACACTCAATTTTCTCAAGCGTGGTTGGCTGCCAGTTAATGTATGTGTTTATGAAGCCTGCGCGGTAAGCATAAATGCCAATATGGCGCATCAGTGGCTGAGCAACCGTCTGTTGCTGACCAGCAAAGTTATCACGGTCCCAAGGGATCGTCGCTCGGCTGAAGTACATCGCATAGCCATCTTTATCCGTCACAACTTTAACTGCGTTCGGGTTGAACACTTCAGCTTCATGGTCGATTTCTACGGCTAATGTCGCCATTGGGGCTTGGCTGTTGGCCAGGTTATCCGCCACCTGTGCAATGATACTTGGTGGAATGAGTGGCTCATCACCCTGAACATTAACGATAATGTGGTCATCAGGGATGGCCATCTTCTCGACCACTTCCGCCAGGCGCTCAGTGCCTGACTCGTGGTCAGGAGATGTCATACAGACCTCACCACCAAACGACTTAACCACTTGCTCAACTCGCTCGTCGTCAGTAGCAATAATGACTTTATCTGCACCGGCCTGTAGCGCTTGCTCGTGTACCCACTGGATCATCGGCTTCCCACCAATATCCGCAAGAGGTTTACCAGGTAAGCGAGTCGATTGATAACGCGCTGGGATAACGACAGTAAATGACATTATCTGCCCTCATCCATTGAGATATTACGCGCTTCAGGTTCTAGAAGCACTGGGATACCCTCTTTGATTGGGTAGGCTAAACGGTCCAGTTTACAAACTAACTCTTGCTTATCCTTGTCGAACGCAAGCTTACCTTTACATACCGGACAGGCAACAATCTCAAGCAGACGGTGATCCATACTTTTCCTTAACCTCTTTAATCTTATTTAAAATACGCGCTTCATCACTTGGGTTAAATTCTGCACTAACAGGCAAATACCACCAGTTATCTTTAGCGTAATTCGCGCATTTTACTGCGTCTTTTTCCGTCATAATAAGATGCTTACCTTTTTGTGTAAGCTGGTCTAATTCTGACGGTTCAAAATCTTTATGGTCAGCAAAGCCCTGTTGATAAACAGGCGTTGCCCCTAATGTCTCTAACGTTTTAAAAAAGCGTGGCGGATGGCCGATTCCCGCCATCGCAACCAATTGGTCTTTAATAGCAGTAATATTATCACGTTGACCCGTCTTTAAGTTGATCACTTGGTCTGGCTTAAGCGACATTGCCGCTTCTCCATCTAGCGCTGAACCACCATTAGTAATAATAAGATCAACTTCAGCCAATCGCGCAGTTGATTCTCTCAATGGGCCAAGTGGCAACAAACATTGATTACCAAAACGTCTCACGCCATCGACAACGACAATTTCAATATCACGCTCTAATGCGTAGTGCTGCAATCCATCATCGGTAATGACAATATCAACTCCGAGTGGCAATAAAGCCTCCACAGCTTCACTGCGCTTTGGCGATACCGCTACAGGTGCACCAGTACGCTTGAAGATGAGTTTTGGTTCGTCACCACAATGGTTGGTCGACGTCGCATCGTCTACCACCAGCGGATAAGAAGGCGCCTTGGCTCCATAACCACGAGAAACTACCCCAGGGTTATATCCCAGTGCCTGCAGTTGCTCCACCAGCCAAATAACAACCGGTGTCTTACCATTACCGCCTGCGGTGATATTACCAACCACGACAACAGGTACTGGTGCACGATAAGTCGGTTTAGCTTTTGACTGATATTTTGCGCGGCGAGAACGACTTATCGCACCAAACAATTGGCTTAATGGCCACAAAAGTGGCCATAACAGATATTTGATTGGGTGGTTCTCAAACCAGATTTTTTCAATCAAGATTAAGCACCAAACTGAATACGGTGTAACTGAGCATAGGCACCATTTTTCTCAATCAGGTCTTGATGATTACCACGCTCTACAATCTCACCTTCATCAACCACCAGAATTTCATCGGCACTCTCGATAGTCGACAGACGGTGCGCGATAACCAGTACTGTCTTGTCTTTTTGTAGTTCATCCAGTGCTGACTGAATGGCTTTTTCAGACTCAGTATCCAGTGCAGAAGTTGCCTCATCAAGGATAAGTACTGGCGCATCACGCAACAAGGCGCGAGCAATAGCGATACGCTGACGCTGACCACCGGACAGACTTGCACCGTTTTCACCAATAACCGTGTCTAGGCCATCGTCCATCTTGTCGATAAAGTCCATTGCGTAGGCGAGTTTAGCGGCTTGCTCAATCTGCTCACGGCTGTATGTCTCCGTCGCAGCATAGGCAATATTGTTGGCAATCGTATCGTTAAACAGGTGGACGTTTTGCGAGACTAAAGCAAAGTGCGAACGTAGATTACTCAATTGATAATCACGGATGTCATGCTCATCAAGACAAATGCTACCAGCATCAACATCGTAGAAACGAGTAAACAGGTTAGCAATGGTACTCTTACCCGAACCTGAACGGCCGACCAGTGCCACTGTTTTACCTTTCGGTATTTTAAAACTGACATCGGTAAGTGCCGGTTTCTCTTTACCCTCATAAGTAAAGGTCACTTCTTTCACTTCGATGTCACCACGAGCACGCTCAACCTGGTACTTACCATTGTCTTGCTCAGTTTCAAGATCCATCAGCGCGAACAGAGTTTGGCTCGCTGCCATACCGCGTTGGAAGTCAGACGTTACGTTGGTCAGCGCTTTTAGTGGACGCATTAGACCAAACATTGCAGAGAAAACGACCGTAAAAGTACCTGGAGTTAGCTCAGAACGAATAGAATCAACACTAGCAAGGAATAGAACAACCACTAGCGCGATAGAAGCAATCAACTGAATAACAGGGTTAGCAATCGCCTGAGCTGCGACCAACTTCATCGACTGCTGACGCATTTGGTTGCTTACCGTATCGAAGCGCTCGCTCTCAACTTTCTGGCCACCGTAGCTCAGTACAACCTTATGGCCTTTTAGCATTTGCTCAGCTGATGAGGTCACATGGCCCATCGCTTCCTGCATATTCTTTGAGATTTTACGGAAACGCTTTGAGACTACACCTATGCCCCAGGCGACCAAAGGTGCAACGACAAACAGCACCAAAGACAACTGCCAGCTGTTCCAGAACATCAGCACTAACAGACCAATAATGCTCGCACCTTCACGGACAATACTGACCAATGCGCGGCTTGTTGCACCAGCAACCTGTTCAGAGTCATAGGTGATACGAGAAAGAAGACCGCCAGCCGACTCTTTATCAAAGTAAGTCACTGGCATATGCATGAACTGATTAAAAATCGCTCGTCTCATTTCCATTACCACGTTGCCCGAAACCCAACTCAAGCAATAAGTAGAAACAAAACCACTCAGACCACGCACGACCATCATGCCAAAAATAATCAGTGGCAGGATGCGCAAGAAATTCGATTCAGCATTACCAAAGCCTTCGTCAAGAAGAGGCTTTAGTAGAGAAACCATGTAAGTATCAGCAACCGCATTAATGATCAATGCGACAACGGCAACCGCCAGACCTGCCTTGTATAGGCGAATATAGGTCCACAAGCGTTTAAAGGTTTGCCAGGTAGTTTCGTCTTGATTCAGAGACATAGAAATGCTTATTTTTCTTTTACAATATTGCGGTTATTCTACTCCCTTACGCAGCATCTGCCTATACCAAGTCTGCCCTTTCAAGCGCCTAAGTGACCTAACCGAGGTGTGGTTTGGGTAAAATTTCACCGTAATTTGACCATCATGACCAGTATCGAACCAGTTTGCGCCACTCTTTTCATATCGACTTACCACTTGCTGATTAGGCAAGTTCCAACGCCCCTTGTACGCAGTCGAGGCAATCGCGATACCCGGAGATAAAGCGGCAACAAATTCTGCTACCGAAGAGGTGTCACTACCATGATGAGGAACCACTACAAGGTTGGTGGACAGATCGTCGCCTTGTCGCATCAATAGCCATTCCGCAACTGAATCAATGTCTCCTGACAACAGAACGCTAGAGCCCTGTGAAAGATGAGTAACCCTCACTACACAAGAGTGTGCATTGTAAGCCCGCTCTACCTGGTTTGGCGGCCATAGCGCTTCTATTTCAATTTGCTGCCAACGCCAACGCTTACCACGAGTACAGCCCTGTCCTACTGTTAGCTGCTGGCTACTAATCAAAGTTTTCGGTTGCCATCTGGTGACGACATCCTGCCATCCTCCGGCATGGTCATTGTCAAAATGGCTGATAATGAAATAGTTCAGGTTATCTATGCCCTGTTGAATTAAGTAAGGAGTGATAACCTGCTCGGCAATACTGGACGTCTCCCAGCCAGCACCCGTGTCATAGAGCAGAGCCTGTTCGTCCTGCTCAACGACCACTGCCAGCCCATGACCGACATCTAGCGTCGTCAGCTGCCATGATGGCGTGGCTGACCAATTGATGGACGACAGAACAAGCATACTCATAATCAAGAGCATCGCTTTTCTTCGTATCAACCACAGCAATGAAAAAACGAACAAACCAGTCAGTAACCATTTCAGTTGCCATTGAGACAACTGATACCAGCCCCACTCGGAACGAATGAGCATCCAGTTGACAGGATAGAGGCTCCAGTCAACAGCACTCCATAACCAGGAAGTACCGACTCCGGCTAACATGGCAGATAAAGCAACAAAAGCCAAAGGCATCACCAGCCAACTGAACCAAGGTACAAACAACAGGTTGTACGCGACAGAACCCACACTCACCCCCTGAAAGTAATAAACAACGATCGGAGCCATTGCTATCACTAGTGCGAATTGCAGTTTGACCATCCCCATTAACCAACTCTGGCTGTTGCTTGTTAACGACTGACACAGCATGATCACCGCCACTGCATACATTGACATCCACAAGCTACTGCTAACGACAGAAAAAGGGGAGATGATTAGCATACCCGCAAGTACCAGCAACCATTTATAACTGTTCGGTACCCTGCCCGAGCGGTAGTGGATAATCACCAATAGGCAACATGTGAGTACGGCTCTCTGAGTTGGAATCGAAAAGCCTGCCAGCCATGCGTATCCCCAGGCTAACCCCAAGCCCAGCACAACAGGCATTAGCGACATTGCATAGTGAAGCCGCATGACGAATCGCCCGATAGCCCAACCAATTGCAAACGCGATAGCGATATGTAGGCCAGAAATTGAGATTAAGTGACTCAGACCGCTCTGTTTTAGTTGCTGCCATGTCGGCGAAGAAATCTGATCACGCAATCCAAACACTAACGCACGAATCATCCCCTGACTTTCAAGTCCGCGGGTTTGCTGCGCCATTCGGTTGATCAAAACACTTCGTAACGAGCCCTCACTGACCGTATAGAAACTCTGTTTAGCATTCACTCTGGCAACCCCAACCACAGAATGTCCCAACGCATACTTCTCCGCATCAAAACCGACCTGATTCATCAGTCCATATATAGGGTCTATTTTTACACGCGCGGAGATCTCATCTCCGGGCTCAAGTCGAACAGGCCCCTTTAACCTCACTTTAGGGCGCGCTAAACTGGTTAAAGCTTGGCCATTGATTGATCTAACTATAACTATGCCTTGAAAGCCGTAGTTTATTGGTTTAAAAAGACTGTCAACGTCAGCAGTTATGGTAATATCCTGACCTGATTGAAAAAGCATCTCTGTTTTATATCGCAGTAAGTTGCCGTGGACTAGGATGACAACACACGCTAAAGCTAGCCCTACAGAATATCTGACTTTCCTATACTTGACGGAAGCAAGCAAAACAGTCAGAGGGAGTACAGCAAAATGCCAATGTGGCATGCTCGGCCAGTAAGGGCTGGTAGTGATTAACAAAGAGAACGAAATTAGCGTCCAATAATTTAAGTAGAGAGTCATATTCCCCTATGCCAAGAAAATTTATCAAACGCTTTATGCCTGACCACGAAGTGATAAAACGTCAGAAGGCACTAAAGATTTTTGGCAATGTGCTGTACAACCCTAACCTTTGGTGTCTTAACCGCCGTTCTGCCGCTGGCGCTTTCGCAGTGGGGTTATTTATGGCGTTTGTCCCTCTTCCAAGCCAAATGATTATGTCAGCTGGTCTGGCGATTGCCTGTGGGGTCAATTTGCCTCTATCAGTCGCACTTGTATGGGTGAGCAATCCTGTAACAATGCCTGTTCTGTTCTACTTTGCCTACAAGGTAGGTGCATGGGTAATGCACGTTCCACCACAAGACTTCCACTTTGAGCTCTCTTGGGAGTTTCTCCTTCATCAGATGAGCACTATTGGTCCTCCGTTCCTGCTTGGGTGTTTAATCTGCGGCATCGCTTCAGCGATGGCCGGCTACTTTGGTATCAAAGCATTGTGGCGCTACTCAGTGGTTCGTAGTTGGCAACAACGTAAGATCAGATTAGGCGGTCTACTGAAAAAGTAAATTCCAATACTCGGTAGCACCCATCAGTTGCAACTAGTGTGTAACTGGCATGTTGAAATAGAACAAAAAAAGGACCATCAGGTCCTTTTTTTATTGCGTTAGTTTAGCAATTACTTAGAGCTCAATACCGCTGCTGGATTAAGCTTGCTGGCTCTGGATGCCGGATACCATGTCGCTAATAAACTGAGCACTACTGCCGTTAACGACACCAAAAGCACGTCAGACAGATTTACCTGCGAAGGAAGAAAATCGACGAAGTAGATATCACCTGACAGGAACTGATGACCAATTAAATCTTCCAGTGCCGTAATCATAGGAGTCAGGTTCAGCGCGACCAATACCCCAATCAGGCTACCAGCAAGACTGCCCAACACGCCGGAGAAAACGCCCTGCCAGACAAAGATACGCTTCACTAAGCCATCACTGGCACCCATGGTGCGTAAGATGGCTATCTCAGCAGCACGATCTTTTACCGCCATCATCAGCGTTGAGACGATATTAAAGCTTGCTACACCAATCACTAACACCATAACCAGATACATGATGGTTCTGACTAACTGAATATCCCGGTACAAAAAGCCATACTTCTGTTGCCAACTACGCAAATAAACGTACACATCCAGTGTGTTGCCAGCTTCACGAACAATCTGAGTTGCCTGAAGGACATCGGTAACACGGACTGAAACCCCACTAACTCCGTCACCTAATCTGGCATAAGCCTGAGCATCCTCAAGTGGTATCAGAGCCAGGTTATGATCTATCTGACCATTTAGGGTTAATAGCCCAGCGACTTGCACCCTGACTCGTTTTGGCGCCTGAACTTTAGTCGTCGCCCCACTGGTAGGGATCATCAGCGTCAGATAGTCGCCTTTGTCAACGTTGAGCAGGTTAGCAACACCCTGACCTAAGATGACCTGTTGCTGATTAGGTTGAAAGTTCTGCCAAACCTGCGAATCAATAAAGGCATTTAAGTTAGACACCTTGCCCTCTTGTTGTGGGTCGACACCACGCACTTCAATTGCTTTTAGCTGACTCCCTTTCTCCGCTAACGCAGTCAGTTTAACGTATGGAGCCGCAGCCACTATCTTAGGATGTTTTTCTGCTTGCTGAACAACCTCTTGCCAGTCACTCAGTGGTCCTCTCACGCCTTCAAACTCTCCGTGAGAGATAACAGATAACACGCGATTGTTCAGCTCTCGCTCAAACCCATTCATTGCTGACAAACCAATAATGATCACAGCAACACCAACAGCAATACCTATCGTTGAAGAGAGGGAAATGAACGAGACCATTTTGTTTCGCTGCTTAGCACGGCTAAATCGCCCACCGATAAATAGCGACAATGATGAAAACACTTACGCCCCCTCGATATTGAGTAATAGGCCATCTTGCATGTGCATCTGACGATCCATTTTTCCTGCCAGCTCTCCATCATGGGTAACCACAAGGAATGCCGTGTCGGATTCTCTGTTTAACTCACGCATCAGGTCGTAAATCGCCAAGGCAGTCGTATGGTCGAGATTACCAGTCGGCTCATCAGCCAGCACCAGAGCCGGGCTATTAACCAAAGCTCGTGCAATTGCGACGCGCTGACGTTCACCGCCAGACAGTTCAGCTGGACGATGATCAATACGATGACTGAGACCGACTTTATCCAGCAAGACTTTGGCAGCTTGTTTGGCCTGATTAACTTTCATACCACCAATCAGCAGTGGCATAGCAACGTTTTCAATCGCACTAAAGTCTGACAGCAAATGATGGAATTGATAAACAAAGCCCAAATGCTGATTTCTTAGTTTCGCCTGGTGATTAGAACTCAGCTGCGCAAGGTTCTGGTCAAGGAAGGTTACATGCCCTTCGGTGGCGTCATCCAGAGCTCCAAGGATGTGCAAAAGCGTACTTTTACCTGAGCCCGAGGTACCAATAATAGAGGCCAGCTCACCTTTGGCTAAATCAAAGCTGACACCCTTTAAAACTTGAGTATCGAATGCACCTTCATGGTAGGTTTTACATACGTTGTGACACTTGAGAAGGTTACTCATATCTTAAAGCCTCAGCTGGTTTTACAGAAGATGCGCGGTACGAAGGGAACAAAGTCGCAGCAAGGCTCAGCGCAATAGCCAACACAACGACAACGATAATCTGGGTCGGATTAATCAATATTGGTAGTTCACCACCCACGGCAAACAGCGCGACACCAGCACCATCGAGCAACTGATTCAGATTGTTGGCAAGTAAGATACCGAGACCGCCGCCTATCAATGCGCCAATGACACCACTACTTGCGCCCTGAACCATGAAAATGGCCAGTACTTGGCGATCGGTCATACCCTGAGTTTTCAGGATCGCAACTTCCGACTGTTTCTCCATCACCACCATAATAAGTGCCGAGATAATATTAAATGCGGCAACGCCAATGATCAGACCCAGCATCAGCCCCATCATGTTCTTTTCCATACGAACAGCCTGGAATAGTTCACCGCGTTGATCGCGCCAATCCTGCCATTGCCAACCTTGTGGCATCGGCTGTTCCGCTATATCGGCAACGATAAACGGGTCGTTAAAGAATAGACGCCACCCCGTCATGGTATCCGCTTTCAAGCGCATCAACTTAGCGGCATCCTCGATATGAGTCAGCATCAATTGACCGTCAACATCTGAACCAGTGTTATAAATTCCGGCAACAGTGAACAGCCTCTGACTAGGGATACGCCCAAGAGGTGTAAACTGGCTAGCGCTGGTGACCAAAAGACGCACTTTATCGCCAACCGAGACGTCTAGTGCTCGTGCTAAAGTGTGGCCGATAAAGACTTGATACTTACCTGCCTGAAGGTTAGAGAGGCGTCCGGCAATCAGGTGCTCTTCAATTGGGTCATGCTCTGAAGGCTTGATACCAATCAGCAAACCAGCTGTGAGCTGACTTGAGCTCTGGATGACAGCTTCACTTTGAACAATAGGTTCAGGGTGACCAGCATCTGACAGATCGCTGATAAATTGTGGT
This sequence comes from Vibrio brasiliensis LMG 20546, assembly GCF_000189255.1. Lineage (GTDB taxonomy): Bacteria > Pseudomonadota > Gammaproteobacteria > Enterobacterales > Vibrionaceae > Vibrio > Vibrio brasiliensis. The sequence goes on from NZ_AEVS01000045.1 coordinate 151,556, forward strand.
GCCTGTTGGCTACGGTCAGTAACGCCGTCGATTTGCGACACAATCGCCTGCGGCAAAACGCCCAAAATGCGCCCTTTAAGTTGAGCTTCAAAGCCATTCATCACTGACAGTACGGTAACAAGTGACATCACTCCAATAGTGATTCCTGCAGTCGACATGTAAGAGACAAAACGGCTAAACCTGTCACCAGAGCGCCCTCGTAAATAGCGCAGCCCAATGAAGGTTGAGACTGGATGAAACATAGTAGAAACCAAAGTTAGGGTCCAGAGACCTTGTTATTGCCGTTTACTCTACCGATTAATTGAGGTGGGGTGTAGTGTTTAATTGCCAATTAGACGTTAAAATATGTAATAAACAAAGGGATACCTTGATTACTTGTCAGGTATAACGATAATCAATGCTATCAAGCAGAAGGAATCGAGCATGTCTGACCAAGAGTTCTTTACCGTAAACCACACCATGACCGTCAATATTGAGCCTTTGGCAACAAATGAAGCTTTTCCTAGTTACGAAAAGTTTGAGGCGGAGATCCCGGCACCATTTATCGTTGCCAGTGAGTTTAGTAATCTCGACTTACTCAACGACAGTGCGCGTAATGAGCTGAAAAACAGTGACTTCAAACATGTCATTCAGCTTCTCGATACCCAGAACTCTAAGCTCAACTTACTGCTTACCTTTATGCTTTCGCAGCAAGATGATGAGTCACTTCGTCACCATACCCACTCTTTTGGCGCCAGTCAGTTTACTTATATGTCTGATTTTGCCGCCCAAATAGACGCAAAAGTCAGAGTGAAAATGTTCCTCGACCATCCTGCTGCGGCCATCTATTGCTATGGACATGTCTCCCATGTAGAGACAAACAGGGATACTCATTTAATCACAGTTAAGTACGACCTATTGAGAGATCTTGACCAGGACCTACTGATTAAAGCCGCTCTGTTCCAACAGCAAAAACTACTTCGTCAACGTTCACTTGACCGCGACAAATAATTACTCTCATTATGCCTAATACATCTTTACTCAATCTCGTTTGCCCAGACTGTGCAGGCGATAAAAAACAAATTGGTAACCTGCGTGGAGCCAGTCTGGCTATTGCGATAGCAGAGCTTGCCGATCGCCATGGCTCGCATACGCTGCTAGCAGTACCGGACCCACAAACCGCGCTAAAACTGCAACAAGAGATCGAGCAGTTTACTGGCCACGAAGTCGCGCTATTCCCTGACTGGGAGACTCTGCCTTACGACAGCTTCTCACCGCATCAGGAGATCATTTCAGATCGAATCTCACGCTTATACCAGTTGCCGACACAAACGTCCGGCATCACCATTGTACCCGTTAGTACTCTGCTCCAGCGTCAGTCTCCACGTGACTTTTTGTTACAGCATACGCTTATGGTCAAAGTCGGCGATCTGTTTTCCCTTGAGAAACTGCGACTTCAGCTAGAGAAGTCCGGCTATCGTAATGTTGACCAGGTATTTGGCCCAGGCGAATACGCCAGCCGTGGTTCGATTCTTGATCTGTTCCCTATGGGTTCAAGCGATCCATATCGTATTGACTTCTTCGATGATGAAATTGATACCATCCGTACCTTTGATCCTGAGAATCAGCGTTCTATAGAAGATACAAAAGAGATTCGCCTATTACCGGCTCACGAGTTCCCTACTTCCGAATCCGCAATTGAGGATTTTCGTATTCGCTGGCGTCAGCGCTTCGAAGCACGCCGCGAACCTGAGTCTGTATACATGCAGGTGTCGAAAGGTACATGGCCTGCAGGTATCGAATACTGGCAACCGCTGTTCTTCGAACATACTGAAACCCTATTCAATTACATCCCGGATGACAGCCTGCTACTGACCGTAGGCAATCTGGAATCAGCTATCGACACCTTTCTGACTGATGTCGACTATCGCTATGATCAGCGTAAAGTGGACCCTCTACGTCCACTGCTACCGCCGCAAGAGCTGTGGCTGAAAAAAGACGAGTTGTTCAGTCACTTCAAACAGTTGCCGCAAACTCAGTTGTTTGTCGAATCAGTGAGTGACAAGCAAGGTCGGGTTAACCCTGATATTGCCCCACTGCCAGATTTATCCGTTCAGCATCAGAATAAGGAGCCAATGGCGGCTCTGCGTCAGTTCAGCGAATCATTCAAAGGTAAGATTGTCTTCTCTGTCGAATCTGAAGGTCGACGTGAAGCACTACTCGAACTACTGCAACGCATTAAACTGCGCCCGGAACAAGCAGATAATTTCGAACAGGCGCTGAAGGATTCAGGCAAGTTTAGTTTTATCCTCGGAGCTTCCGAACATGGCTTTGTTTATGGTGATGAACAGCTAGCGCTAATTTGTGAAAGCGACCTGCTTGGTGACCGAGTTATTCAACGCCGCCGAAAAGATCGCAAAGCAACCAACAGCGATGCCGTCATCCGTAATCTTGCTGAGCTGCAAACGGGTCAACCAGTCGTCCACATCGATCACGGTATTGGCCGCTATATCGGTTTGCAGACTCTGGAAGCCGGTGGCATGACCACAGAGTACGTTACGCTTGAGTATCAAAACGAAGCCAAGCTTTATGTACCGGTTGCTTCACTCAACTTAATCAGTCGCTACTCAGGTGGCGCAGAAGAGAGCGCACCACTACATAAGCTCGGTGGTGAAGCCTGGGCTAAAGCGCGTCGTAAAGCCGCTGAGAAAGTCCGTGATGTCGCGGCTGAGCTGCTCGACGTTTACGCTAAGCGTGAGCTTAAACCTGGCTTTAAATTCGAGCTCGACCGCGGACAATATGCAACCTTTAAAGCGGGCTTCCCTTTTGAAGAGACTGATGACCAGTCAATGGCAATCAACGCCGTCATGTCGGACATGTGTCAGGCAAAAGCGATGGATCGTCTGGTGTGTGGTGACGTGGGCTTTGGTAAGACTGAAGTCGCGATGCGTGCAGCTTTTGTTGCTACAGATAACGGCAAACAGGTCGCGGTATTGGTACCGACTACCCTGCTCGCTCAACAGCATTTTGAAAACTTCCGTGACCGCTTTGCTAACCTGCCAATTCGGGTTGAGGTCTTGTCGCGATTCAAAACAGCCAAAGAACAAAAACAAGTCCTGCAAGATATTGAAGAGGGTAAAGTCGACCTGGTGGTTGGTACTCACAAACTGCTATCGAACGACATTAAATTCAAAGATCTTGGTCTGTTGATCGTTGATGAAGAACACCGATTCGGCGTACGTCAGAAAGAGAAGATGAAGGCTATGCGTGCCGACGTTGATATCCTAACCCTGACCGCAACGCCAATTCCTCGTACATTAAATATGGCGATGAGTGGGATGCGTGATCTTTCTATCATAGCGACACCACCAGCCAGACGCCTCGCAATCAAGACCTTTGTCAGACAGCGAGATGATGCAGTTGTACGTGAAGCGGTACTACGTGAAATCATGCGTGGTGGTCAGGTCTACTTCCTTCACAACCAGGTAGAAACGATAGAGAAAGTTGCCGCTGATCTGGAGAAATTGGTTCCTGAAGCGCGAGTCACGGTTGCGCACGGGCAAATGCGTGAACGCGAACTTGAGCGCATCATGAACGACTTCTATCACCAGCGCTTTAACCTGTTAGTGTGTACCACAATTATAGAAACCGGTATCGACGTTCCAACGGCCAATACCATCATTATGGATCGTGCCGACAACTTAGGTCTAGCGCAGCTCCACCAGCTTCGTGGTCGTGTGGGACGTTCTCACCATCAGGCTTACGCTTATCTGCTAACCCCTCATCCTAAAGCAATGACTAAGGACGCCATCAAGCGATTGGATGCCATTGCGTCGCTGGAAGATTTGGGCGCAGGCTTCACCCTGGCTACCCATGACTTAGAGATTCGTGGTGCAGGTGAGCTGCTCGGAGATGAGCAGAGCGGGCAAATTCAGTCAGTTGGTTTTACCCTTTATATGGAAATGCTTGAGCAGGCTGTGGAAGCTCTGAAGGAAGGCAAAGAACCTTCTCTCGACGAATTACTCCGCGAGCAGACCGAAGTCGAGATGCGCTTGCCAGCCTTACTACCAGATGACTACATCCCAGATGTCAATACGCGGCTGTCGATGTATAAACAGATTGCCAGCGTAACCAGCGAAGATGAGTTGGGAGAGCTTAAAATCGAGCTTATCGACCGCTTTGGTCTATTGCCTGATGCAACCAAGAATCTACTGTCAGTGGCACAGCTGAAACTGCAAGCTGCCACTCTGAAAGTGAAGAAGATCGAAGCCCATGATAAGGGAGGCTTCATTGAATTCTATCCGGATGCTGACATTAACCCTATGTATTTGGTTAAACTATTGCAATCTCAGCCACAAAAATTCGCAATGGATGGACCAACTAAGTTCAAGTTTACGATACCATTAGTGGATAGACGCGAACGCATTCAATTTGTTAATGACATGCTGGGCGAGTTCCAGCAAAATCTATTACCTAAGGCTTGAGTGTTCACAAATTAAATTAAGGTGCCGCGCACCTTTTCATGGAGTTGCAATGAAGAAACTGATCCCGCTGCTGCTAATGCTTGTAGCAATGCCTTCAATGGCGCAGCGTCAATTCGATATCGAAGTGATCATTTTTAAACGCGCCGTTGATGCGGAGCAAACAGCTGAATCTTGGCCAAATAACCTGCCTAAAATCGATTTAGAGCGCGCAGGTTCATTTGCCGATGCGAGCTATCGAGCTAAAAAGGGAGTCCAGATGCTTCCTTATTCCGAGTATGCGTTAAACGATGAAGTACAAAAACTTAAGCAGCATGCCGGCTTTGAAGTACTGATGCACAAAGCATGGCGTCAGGGCGACCAGGGTCGTTTCGCGGCTCCGACTTTCCATATTCAGGCGGGCTACGATTACTCCGGTAAGTTCAACGCTGATGGTTCCATGATTGGTAGCAACAGCGAGAACCAAGTACTCGATGGCATCACCGAGCAGTCGATTCCAAAAGCTATCTATCAGTTAGACGGCAAGTTACAGATTTATGTTGAGCACTATCTGTATGCAGATGTGGAACTCGATCTTAAGGCGCCAAGTGTACGCGAAGTAACGCTAGAAGAGCACCAACCTGAAGCATTAGCCAATGAGGCAACCAGTGACGATCAGGTTGTCCAAATCGGCTTGATGGAAGACGTGACACCTATCGTGCATAAAGAAGAGTTTTTGAAAAGCTACCGACTTGACCAAAAACGTCGTATGCGTAGTACTGAGACACATTTCCTCGATCACCCTTTGATGGGTATCATCATTCAGGTTCGTCGTGTTAACCAATCTTGATCTTAGCCCTCGTTTGAGGGCTATTGTTTTATGAGTCCAGATTACCAAATCATCACCCCGACCCTGACACTTCGTCTCATCGACAGCGAAGATTGCGATAAGTTACAGGCCTGTATCACTCGCTCTCCAAGTCTGCACAAATGGATCGACTGGTGCCATGCAGGTTTCACTCGCGATGATGCCGAAAGGTTCATTCTCGCGACCAGACTGAATTGGGTAAAGTCAGAGGCCTATGGCTTTGGTGTATTCTGCCGTAAAAGCGACGCCCTGATTGGTATGGTTGCGATCAATGAGCTTTATCACACCTTTAATATGGCCAGTATTGGCTATTGGATCGCCGACCAACATCAGGGAAAAGGGTTTGCTACTGCAGCTGTTAACGCCTTGATAGAGTTCTGTTTCGCCCAGTTAAAGGTGACGCGTATCGAAGTGGTGTGTGACCCTGATAACCTGCCTAGTCAGAAGTTAATTGAGAAGTGCGGTGGTGTCTTTGAAGCTCGGGCTAAGAATCGCTTCATTTTTCAAGGCAAACCCAAAGAAGGGCTGGTTTACTCCCTCATCCCTCAGTAAACCGTCAGCCAATAAAAAAGAGCGCTATGCGCTCTTTTTTAGTCAATCATTACACCAATTAGTGTAGTTTTAGATTTGGTCGCAACACTCGGTTGATACGTCCCATCAGAATAATCAGCGCAGTCTTAAACACACCGTGCAACGCCATCTGGTGAAGACGATATAGCGAGATGTATACCACACGCGCAATTCGACCTTCTACCATCATTGAGCCCTTAGTAAGGTTACCCATTAGACTACCTACGGTAGAGAAACGGCTTAGCGATACCAGTGAGCCTTTATCTTTGTAGACATACGGCTTCATCTCGCGGCCATTCAACTTAGCAACGATGTTTGAGAAAGCACGGCTCGACATCTGGTGTGCAGCCTGAGCACGTGGCGGAACAAATGTACCATCCGCTTGAGTACATTGCGCTAAGTCACCGATAACGAAAATATCATCGTCACGAGTAGTTTGCAGTGTATCTTTAACCACTAACTGGTTGATGCGGTTAGTCTCAAGACCTGCAATATCTTTGATGAAATCTGGTGCTTTAATACCCGCAGCCCACACCATAATCTGAGCAGGAATCTTGTCGCCGTCTTTAGTCATCAGGCCATCTTCATCAGCCTGAGTCACCATAGTCGCTGTGCGCACGTTAACGCCCAGCTTGGTCAACTCTTGGTGAGCTGCACTTGAAATACGTGGTGGTAATGCTGGCAGAATACGTTCGCCGGCTTCAACAAGGCTTACATTTAGCTTGCTTGAATCCAGGTCACCGAAACCGTAAGTACGAAGTTCTTTAACTGCATTGTGAAGCTCTGCAGATAGCTCGACGCCTGTAGCACCCGCACCAACGATGGCAATGTCGACACTACCATTGCCATTCTTCGCATGAAGTTTAAGGAACTCATTGTTCATTTCCGTGCGGAAACGGTGTGCCTGCTCTGGGCTATCAAGGAAAATACAGTGCTCACGTACGCCAGGAGTATTGAAGTCGTTCGAAGTAGAACCGATCGCCATAACCAGAATGTCGTATTCCAGCTCGCGACTAGGGATTAGAAGTTCGCCGTGGTCATCTTTCAGCTCACGCAACTTAACGACTTTGCGCTCACGATCGATGTCTTCCAGGCTACCCATTTGGAAGTCGAAGTGATGGTTTTTGGCATGTGCGCGATAGCTTAGTGCATCAACACCTTCGTCCAATGAACCTGTCGCCACTTCATGTAGAAGAGGTTTCCATAAATGGCTTGCCTTACGGTCAACCAAGGTTACCTTTGCTCGTCCTTTGCGACCCAGCGTGCGACCTAGTTTAGTCACAAGCTCAAGACCGCCCGCGCCGCCGCCTACTACGATAATTCGTGTCACAGCAAATCTCCTCAAAAATATAATAAAACTAAATCGAGTCGGCTTTCCGCCTCGATGGAATTCTGTATTTTGGGGTCGCCCACGGAGTTGCACCCGTTAGAGGTTTCGACCTTGAGGGCATAGAATGTGACATGCTAATTGGATAAAAGAGTCTTATGACTCCAAACTGAATCTTAATTTGTCAGCTCGATATTGGGCAGATTTATTACCTGCTCTCAATTTTTTTTGATATTTATCAAAAAATTTGTAGTTAGTTCATTATATAGAGCAAAACAGTGTACGCAACTAAAGATTGCATTAATCTCAGATATATTTGTAATGCCAGCATAGATTTAGAGCAATAAAAAGCGGCGCTAGTGAATTAGCGCCGCTGACGTGAAAATTGTAGTGATTAGCTCTTTTTAAACGCTTCGATGGTTTTGAGGTGTTGTGAGATTTTCTTAAACTTATGTGACTGGGTTTCATCCCAAATAATCTCGTAGTAACTATCCAATTCGGCAGCAGTTTTACTGTTATCGTGTACTTCATCTTCTTTAGATAAGATGACTAAACAGCGGCCTTTGTTCTTGGTTCTGAATTCAGATACACACTTGGTCGCGATATCTTCATACTCTTCTGGACGATCAATACGCCCCTGCATGGTTAATTCAGGATGTAAGTTAGGGTTAAACATCACCTGTTTAATTCCGCACAGAAATCCAATTCGTTCAGACCAATAAGCGCCAAGGCCAACGCCACAAATCACTGCTTGCTTATCATCTGATTGCTCGATCACTTTGTGCACTTCTTTGAGCAAGTGCTGCATATCATGCTTAGGGTGGAGAGTACTGTAGTTGATAAAACGTACATCATCATCAATGAACTGAAGTTGCAGAACCTTCTCGTGGTTACCTGGGCTGGTCGAATCAAAACCATGTAAATAAATAATCATTGTATATCCCCCGATCCTAGTGGTTTTAATCTACCACGAAAACTAAGGTTTAAAAGTCGCTCTGTTGAGATTAGCGGGCTCAAAACACCAAACAGTGATCTTAGCTACAAAACGTTTGTTTAAGTTGATTCGCTTGGGTCAAATATTGTTCATCTCCCCAGAGCTGATGGGCTAGCAGATACCATAACATTGCCATCATAGTCGCCCTTGGTTTCCATGCCATGACACCTTCAACCCAATCATCAACCCCTTCTACCCCACGCAACTGACAATAGCGATAAACAGCTTCAAGAGGTTTCTCTTCCATCACGTCGATACTCAGGGTGAGGTCTAAGCGTGGATCAGCGACAGCAGCATACTCCCAATCAATCACTTTATTGCCCTGCTCGGTCTTAACCATGTTGTAACCGGCTAAGTCGAAGTGACACAGTGTATGACCGACATCGGCGAGACTTGGCGCTGAACGCCACTGATTATAGATAGCCAGATAAGGGTCGACCTTGTATTCGTCGTTGAGCAACATCCAGTAGTGATCGACTCGGGCGGTGAAATTAAATGGTGCCACAGGAATACGTTGGATATCGACATCATGGACTTTAACCATGGTCTTCAGCAAAGAGTCGAAGCAAAGTTCGTCGGTTAACGACTGCCCTTCGATCCACTCGACCAGTAAACCCTGATCGTTAATGTGAATTGCCTTAGGGCCTAATAGAGTCTGCTCAATAGCTGAAAGGATCTGATACTCTTGAAAACGGGATATGGAGAAGGCTTGGGTAATGTGGGTGGTCGGTCGCCAGACATATGCGGTGCCATCGGTAGCAACCACTTTCCAGCAACGGTTGGTTAGTCCCCCTGTTAGCGTTTGAGCATAATCAGGGGGAACGGCGAAGAAGTGATCTAACGACAATAACGATCGGTCAAGAGAACATGCTTCATTCCAAGACATACGCGCCATAGCTCACTCCTTCCGCTTAGCCAGTCATTACAGACCTAAAAAGCTTTTTGATTCCTGCTTACGGATTTCAGTTTCGTCCGCCCATTCAATCAAGCCAGTTTCAAGATCCATAAGACGCATTGTCATCTTGTAGTATACGTCTTTGTCACTACCTGCGTTTTTAGCAATGCTCGATAGGTTTCCGTACAGCATGTACTGTGCGCCAACCATTTTACCGAACTGAATCGCAGTGCTCTGGTTTACTAGCTCATCGTTGTTCTGGAAGTTAAGCTGTTCGCGAACAGACTCTACACGATCCATATCAACAAAACGGAACTTACCTGAGTTAAGCATTTTTGTGCTGATGCTATCTGTGATTGATTCAGTATCAATGTGCTCACTGGTTTTGTTTTTGATGCGTTCAACAAACACAATCGGACGTGAGTCGCGTGTGATGGCAGCCACTGAGCCAGACATCATCATGCTATCAACCATTTCACCAGCGATTTTCTGTAGATCGGTTGAACCAAAATCGATAGTCGTAGTTTCAACAGCCTGAGCATCCCCGTAGCTCACTTGGTTTGAACAACCACCTAAAACGACAGCTAAACCAAGTAGTGCAATAACACTTTTCTTCATTGTTGGTTCCTTAAAATCTCTAAAGTTTAGTTATATTGTTAGTTATCAAGTTGACGAATCTGAACACGGAATTGAGTTCCGTTAGGGTTGATTGAAACCTCAGAGATAGAGATTTCTTCAGTGCCCCTAATCACAGCCTGACGCCAAGGCCCCTGTTTAGTATTGACCTCTAAACCTTGATCGTCATACCAGTAAAAGCGGTATTGAACGTATTGATCACCTTTGTATTGGCTAAGTAGGCGCACCACCCCACGAGCTCTGCCATCGATCTGAGTCGTTGAGATATCTTCAATTTTCAGACGACCTGCCAGTACGTTGTCACCAAACAGAACCGTTTGTGAGGCACCATCAATACGAAGCCCCGCTGTGTTATCTGCACAACCTAGCAGCATTAATGCCATTGCTGCTGAAATAAGCCATTTTTTCATCGTATATTCCCTAACTGTTTATGCCAAATGGTGGAGTTATCTCCCTGACGAGAAAGCCAAACCAGTGCGGTTCTGCCTGCCTCGACATTAAAGCTGTAATCGACACCATTAATTGTCATCTGTTGCTGACCCGGATTGACCTCTGCACTTGCGCTGTAGATCTCACCAGGTAAGGTTAGCCAACTACGCGTATCTGGCTGTTCTGTTAGTGTATTCCACACATTAAACAGAATGTTGCCCACGTCATCGCCTTTGGCTGCCTCTTTTCTCAATTGATCCTTAGCCCAAACCCGTAACGCCTGACGAATAACAATCGACGGCATGCGTTCCGATAAGTCACGTTGCGCCATCAAGTTAACGTCAGTCAGCAGACTTTCACTGAGGTGACCATTGTTTATTTTGATTGGCGAGAACGACTCACTTTGAGCCTGCGGGTAATATGGCAATGCGATAGAGTACCACGCGCCGTCTCCCCTACTGTCATATAAAGGCAAAGCTTGTTTCCAGCCTTGCAGTGACTCAACAACGCCGCGCTCGTCGATAACGATGATACGACTCTTACCACTTGCTAAGTAGCTTGCCTTGCCATAGCGCTTTTCAAGTTTGACCAGGTCTTCTCGCATACCAAGACGTTTAGCCACGCGCATAGTTCCGTCTATCACTTGTTGATTATCGGGCATTACCGCTAAGGCACGTCGATAATCAACGTACGCACTGTTTAAGTCATTGTCTGTCTCATAGAGCAGCGCCGATAGATAAAGTAAGTAACCACTTTGCACGGCCTGCAATGTTTTGCCGGCATCAGGATAATTGGATAGCACGCTGCCTAAGTTCGGTGTTAGCCCCTGCTGCTCCATCTGATTTTGTGCCGACTCAAGATCTTTCTCGCGATCTTTGCGCGCCTGCTCCTGAACCTGATTGGCGCGTCTCATCTCAACAAGGGCACCCTCTAAATCATTTTGTTTGAGGTAGTTAAGGCCAAGATAAAGATGCAGAAAGCCAAGCTCATAATCAGCAGGTTGATAGGTCTTCAGATTATCATTGACGGCCAATGCGCTGAGACTCATTGCACTTTCTGATACAGACACCGTCGCTTGATCTTGCTGAACTCGAACCGCTTGATCACTTAAGTCAAAAGCAGCCTTACTTTCCGGATACTGTTGATTGAGCAGATAAACCCGCCCTTGCTCAAAATTATCTAAAATGTCGCCAGCAACGAATTCCGGTAGCGCTTGCTCAGCTTGTTGATAGTCACCGCTTTTAACCAACTGGTGTAACTCGCCATTTTGCGCACTGTAATGACTAAAGAGATTACCGGCAGATAAATTTGCGCAAGCAGAGAGAACTAGCGTGCTCCCCAGAATGAATGCGAGTCGAATGTGTTTTTGCACTTCGTACTCCAAAGTTAATGCAAAAGCATGGTTACATAGACCATGCTTTGATTTGATGTAGTCCTATGACAACGAAAGCGAACTATGGTTCGATCTTGTCATTAACTGCTTTTTAGCTCATCAACATCGGGCCTAGCGGGCGGCCACCAACAAGATGCATGTGGATATGATAAACTTCCTGACCACCGTGTGAGTTACAGTTAACGATCAAACGGTAACCATCCTCTGCGATTCCTTCCTCTTTCGCCAGTTTGCGTGCCACCGTAAACATACGACCCATCACGAGTTCATCTTCGTCACCAATGTCGTTAACCGTTGCAATGAGTTTGTTTGGAATGATCAGAATGTGGCTTGGTGCACGTGGATTAATATCACGGAACGCTGTTACCAAATCATCTTGATAAACTACGTCTGCCGGAATTTCCTTACGAATGATCTTACTGAAAATGGTTTCCTCAGCCATTAAGCACTCCATCTTTATGCTGTTATTGAACGAATTCATTCGAGTATGCGTCAAGCTTCGCAAGATCACAATAAAAAACAGTGTTCACTTCTCGTAAACGGCGTACGGATAAACCGTGGTGTCTAATTTTGTATTGTGCGTCATAAAATGCGCGTCTCGGAATCAATACAATGACTCTCTTTTTGTTACTTTTTTAAGACATTTTTATTTAGGGAGAGGTCCATGAAAGGCTCTGTAATTCGGCGTATGTACGCAGGCTTTGCATTGATCATTATTTTGTTCATCGTTACTACATTAATGATGATGCGGGGAATGCAACAGATCCACACTAACTTCGAAAGTGTATCCAACTCATCTTTACCTTTAGTCTCACAAGCCAACCACACCAGCGTCGCTTTGTTGTCTGCCGACAAACTTTTCAAAGACTTTTTGACAACTCAAAGCTTCGAGCGCATGGATCAACTCGCGCAACAGTTTGCAGAAACGAAACAGGCTTACGGCAAGCAGCTAGAAGCGCTACAACAAGCCAGTGCAGGTCAAGCCGAGCTTGAGCAGTCAATTGTTCAATTACAAGAGATGGAACAGGGCTACTTTACAGAAGCGGAACAAGCAATGGCTAACTACCGTGCTATGTTCGAAGCACAAGCTCAGGTTCAGAAATCAACCCGCCAGTTCCAACGCCTGCACTCAGAGCTAACGCTAGGCATGAAAGAGTATGTTGACGATCAGAGCAGCATCTCAGTCAAGGTTATGGCAAAGAGCTACTTTATTAAGCTGAAAGATGCAGAGTTAACCACTTCAGACGCGCTGGCAAGCAGTGATACTGAACTTGTTACCCAAGCGGTCGCAAAAAACAAGAAGGCCGTCACGCACCTTAACTACGCTTACCGCGGGTTAACTGCACAGATGCCAGAGATTAAAAAAGCATTTGATGAATCAGTACAGCAGTTCACTCGTGACGTTGGTCAAAAAGGCGGTGTACTAGACCAACATAGTACTTATCTGCTGGCTAAAGATGCTCTGTACGCCAACATTACCAATCTGACTCAACAAGTCGATGCCACTATGGCTCTGCTCACTTCCTTTGGCGAAATTGCCCAACAAGGTTTAACAGCATCACTGGAAGAAGCTGGCATGGTATATGAGCAAGGTGTAATGCGCTCTATTGCCATCGGTGCCGTTGTTATCATTATGGCTCTTGGGATTGGCTACCACATTGCTCAGAGTGTTCGCCAACCACTAAATCGTATCCTTGGTACCTTGGAGTCACTTACCGAAGGCGACATGACTCAACGTATCGAAAATCGTTACAACAACGAGTTCAGTCAGGTCAGCGGCCACATCAACTCTCTGGCAGAAAACCTACACGGTATTCTGGTTAAGTTAAATGACGCCTCAAACGATCTGACCCAGACGGCAACGACCAACCAGACGACTTCGTCCCATGCTCAAAACCAGTTGAGTCAGCAGCGTGAGCAGACCGCTAACGTAGCGACAGCAATGACTGAAATGGCTCACTCTGTGCAGGAAGTTGCTCAAAGTGCGCAAAACTCGCAGCAGATGGTTGAGAAAGTTGAGCTTTCGGCGGAGTCAGGCCGTCAAATCATGGGCAGTAACATCACGACCATTAACCAGTTAGAAACACGACTGAACCAATCTGTAGATGCAGTTAAAGATCTACAAACCATGAGTGGCCGAATCGGCAGTATCCTCGATGTGATCCGTAACATCGCAGAGCAGACCAATCTACTGGCTCTAAATGCTGCCATTGAAGCAGCTCGTGCAGGTGAACAGGGTCGTGGTTTTGCAGTAGTGGCCGATGAGGTACGAGTATTGGCTCAGCGAACGACTGAGTCCACATCGGAAATTGAAAACATGATCACTAACCTGCAGGGTAGCTCAAGCTCGGCGAACAAGGTCATTCAAAGCTGTATGGACGACATGGTGCTCTCTGTAGAACAAGCTTCCAGTGCCAATAGTGCAATGGAAGAGATTCAAGGTTTGATTATGGAAATTAGCCAGATGAGTGGCCATATTGCTCAGGCGGCTAACGAGCAAAGTGAAACGACGCACGATATTGCTCGAAACATTGAGGAGATCAATTCAATTGCTGATTCAAGCTATCAGGCAATGGCTCAGATCGCTCAAACCAGCCAGGATCTCTCCTCTCTGGCTAACCAACAAGGGGAATTGGTGCACCGATTTAAGCTCTGATAAGTCAGCTAACTGTAATAGTTTGAGTTTGGGCGACTATTTTCTATGGTCGCCCTTGTTTTTTCTAGCCCATGTCATTATATGGTTAGTAAGGCTTGCCCACTTTTCATTTACTCTTTTGCAAGCCAAACATGAGGAATATTTATGGCAGTTCATGTTGGCATCATTGACCAAGACCCAATTCGTCTGGTGACTCCACTTCTTGACCATCGTACCATCAGCGACCACATTGTTTTTATTGGCGTCAAAGCCCAACAGGATATGTACGAACGTCTGCATAGCGTGCTGAAAAAACGTAACATCACCTCTGAGTTTTTTGAAATTCCGAATGTAGCCAACACGTCGAAAATCAAGCAGTCGATTGCCACTCTGGCAGAGAATTTAAAAGCGCGCGATGAACAGGTGAAACTCAATGCAAGTTGTGGTCTGCGTCACCGCCTGCTGTCTGTTTACGAAATCTTCCGTACTTACCACTGGCCAATCTTTGTTGTTGAACCTAACAGTGACCGTTTGTGCTGGCTCTATCCTGATGGAATGGATGATAGCCAGGTGCAGGATCGCATAACCATCGATGACTATCTGACAATTTTTGGCGCTCGCGGTGAGTTCAACGACCATCAATTACCTGAGCAGCTCGATCAGAAGCTCTATCAGCTTGGCGAGAGATGGGCGAGCAACGCTTTAGAGCTTGGGCCTGGCTTAGCGACCCTCAATTATCTTGCTACGACCTGTCGCAAAGAACAGCGTCTGGACGTAGAACTCTCAGAAAAGCAGCAAGGGTATCGTGAACTCAACATGCTGTTATCGGATCTGGTTGAGGCTGAAATTGCTAGTTACGAAAATGGCATATTAACTTTTGCTAACGAAGACGCTCGTCGTTTCTCAAACGGCGAATGGCTGGAAACCCTGGTACATAGTACAGTGCGACAAATTCAGCAGGATATGCCAACGATTCAGGATCACTCGCTTAACGTACAGGTTTACCGCCAATTAGGTGACAGAGAGGTACGCAATGAGCTTGATGTTGCTTCAGTCGTCAATAACAAGCTTCATATCATCGAATGTAAGACAAAAGGGATGCGCGACGATGGTGATGACACCCTCTACAAACTCGAATCGCTTCGTGACCTTTTAGGCGGCCTACAAGCACGCGCTATGCTAGTGAGCTTTCGTCCACTAAGGCACAATGACATCACACGTGCCGAAGACCTTGGGCTCGCTTTGATTGGACCT
This sequence comes from Vibrio brasiliensis LMG 20546, assembly GCF_000189255.1. GTDB lineage: Bacteria > Pseudomonadota > Gammaproteobacteria > Enterobacterales > Vibrionaceae > Vibrio > Vibrio brasiliensis. The sequence continues at coordinate 166,996 of NZ_AEVS01000045.1, forward strand.
GACGAGCTGAAAGACCTCAAGAGTCACCTCACTGGTTGGTTTAACGAAGCCGGCGGTCAGGACGACCAATGTGCTGACTGTTAATCGTACAAAAAGAAAAACCGCCATTCGGCGGTTTTTTTATATTCAGACAAACGGCTAAATTAGCTGTCGTCTTCAGTAAAGTTAGTTGGAAGCGTGGTTTTCATCTGATTCCAGATTTGAGCACTTTCCATACCGTAATGGCGAACAACCACTAAGATCTGTTCACGGTTGCCTGTTTCGCACACTTCCAACAGGTCACGGTAGAACTGCAGTGCTAACTGACGCGCTTCCGCATTTGAGAAGTAGTAGCTACCCACGCGGTCGTAAAGCTTCTTCAAGCCGTTAAAAATCAGACCGTAGATCTGGTTGCCTGAATGGAACGCAAGGCGTTGGAACAGCATGTAGTCGTAAAAGTTAAATGTCTTAGCAATCAATGTTGCCTGACGCTTAGCCTCGTCTTTCTCACCATCATCTTTGATGTGCTGACGAATTTTGTCTGCGTAAGGAGAAGACTCCATAAACACATCCCAGGATTCAGCTGCAAGCAGTGCTTCACAAGAATTGATAACACTACTAATGGTTTTTTCAGCGCTCTCTTTATTCGCTTTAAATGCGTAGCGCATAAAGATAGGACTGATATTTGTACGTGCTGCAAGCAAATCTTCAACGATAGAAGTGGCATTATCCGCATCTAACGTCATTAACGTATCGAGAATGTGTAAGCCAGATGTTTCCATAAACTGGTTTACGCGTGTCGGTTTACCGTGCTGGATTGTCAGCCAGCCATCTCGAGCCAAACGCTGCAGTACTTCACGTAACGTAGTACGTGTTACACCAATTAATTCAGAGAGCTCACGTTCGGCTGGTAAAATAGAACCTGGAGGGAAACGCCCTTTCCAAATACTCTCAATAATGTATTTTTCTGCGAATCCTGCTGGGCTCTTTGCCTTTATGACCATTTATAACTTATCCAATCTTGTTTTCTTATGGGTCTAATGTAACTCATCATACCACTAGTTCTCACATATCGGAAACCATCACTCAGTAAACGTGCGGCAAAACCACAATAGAGTTAGAACTCTAATTATATGCAGCTTTTACTGATGCCTCTTGGCTGGCGAAACAGCAGTATTTTTCAATTTAACATAGTTGAAACATCACATAGCCCTTACTCTGCCGAGTTTCAGCCGCAAAAGATAAGTTTGAATAATTGCAAACTTTACAGATAATTTTCATTCATTATTATTACATATTCTTTCTTATTCTAAGCTTTCGAACTCTTGCTTTCACTAACCTGAGTTTTTCACAACTCTTACGCGTTATTTACGCCACTTTGATCGCGTTTTTAAACAAAAGTCCGTTAATAGAATAGTTAGCGTTATTTTTCTCATTGACTAAATTCCATCGAAGAGTACAGTGGCGACCAAAGTAAAGGAGTGCTTGTCTTTCTCAGGGAGTGACTTGGCAAGACCACATGATCGTGATCTCGATGTTGTTTTTCTAAGTCACTGTTGAATCGGGTTTGTTTCTGCCTACTGCTAGATTTCTACTGGACAGAAAAAACGCTATCTACCGGTTAATGGATACAAGCACGCGCAGTGTCTATTCATAACAACATTTAAGAGTATTTAAATCATGCCGATGTCACTCGGAAATGCATTTATTAAGAACTTTCTTGGTAAAGCCCCAGATTGGTACAAAGTTGCCATTATCTCATTCTTAGTTATCAACCCTCTCGTTTTTTTCTTTGTTGACCCATTTGTCGCTGGTTGGCTTTTAGTTGCAGAGTTTATCTTCACACTCGCGATGGCGCTAAAGTGTTACCCACTGCAACCAGGTGGCCTACTCGCTATTGAAGCCATCGCTATCGGAATGACCAGTCCAGAACAGGTTAAACACGAACTTGTAGCCAACATCGAAGTTCTGCTACTACTAGTCTTCATGGTCGCTGGTATCTACTTCATGAAACAGCTACTGCTGTTTATTTTTACTAAGATACTACTTGGCATCCGCTCTAAGAGCATGCTATCACTAGCATTCTGTTTTGCTGCAGCTTTCCTTTCAGCATTCCTTGACGCTCTGACGGTAATCGCCGTTGTTATCAGCGTTGCGGTTGGTTTCTACGCTATCTACCACAAAGTTGCGTCAGGTCAGGGACCACACGCTTCTCACGACCATACTCAAGATGACCACTTATCAGAACTGACGCGTGACGACTTAGAGAACTACCGTGCGTTCCTTCGTTCACTACTCATGCATGCTGGTGTTGGTACTGCTCTTGGTGGTGTAATGACCATGGTGGGTGAACCGCAAAACCTGATTATTGCAGACCAGGCTGGTTGGCAGTTCGGCGAATTTATCATTCGTATGTTGCCTGTAACCGCGCCGGTATTTGTGTGTGGTTTAATCACTTGTGTTCTGGTAGAGAAACTAAAAGTGTTCGGCTACGGTGCCCGTCTACCTGAGAACGTACGTCAAATCCTGGTCGACTTCGACCGCGAAGAGCGTAAAACTCGTACTAACCAAGACGTTGCTAAGCTATGGGTACAGGGCTTTATCGCAGTATGGCTGATTGTTGGTCTGGCACTTCACCTTGCCGCTGTCGGTCTGATTGGTCTGTCAGTGATCATCCTCGCGACTGCATTTACTGGTGTTATCGAAGAGCACTCGATGGGTAAAGCCTTCGAAGAAGCGCTGCCATTTACCGCCCTACTCGCCGTCTTCTTTGCTGTCGTTGCTGTAATCATCGATCAGGAGCTATTTAAGCCAGTGATTGACGCTGTACTGCACGTTGAAGATAAAGGCACTCAGCTTGCTCTGTTCTATGTAGCAAACGGCATACTGTCTATGGTATCTGATAACGTGTTCGTTGGTACCGTATACATTAACGAGGTGAAAACAGCGCTAGTGGAAGGTGTTATCACTCGCGACCAGTTCGACCTACTAGCCGTTGCTATCAACACAGGTACAAACCTGCCTTCAGTTGCGACACCTAACGGTCAGGCTGCATTCCTGTTCTTGTTAACCTCAGCACTGGCACCATTAATCCGTCTTTCTTACGGCCGTATGGTTGTAATGGCACTGCCATACACCATCGTCCTAGCACTAGTTGGTTTGGCTGGTATCGTGTTCTTTGTCGAGCCTATGACAGCATGGTTCTATGATGCAGGCTGGATTTCAGCCCATGTCGGCGACATTACGCCTGCAGTGTCTGGTGGACACTAATCACTAATTAATAAAAGTTTTAGTTGATACCGAAACTTTTCCACGATAAAAAGCTCTGATAACTCAGAGCTTTTTTTATTACTACAGGATATCTGTGTGAACATTCTTTCTAGTATCAAATCATTTTCACAAGGACGACTGTCTTGGTTGTTACTGCTACTGTTCGTAATCTTCTTTGAAGCATGCGCCCTCTTCTTCCAGCATGTAATGATGCTTTCACCTTGTGTGATGTGTATTTATGAACGTGTTGCTATGCTGGGTATTGGTGGCGCTGCGCTTATTGGCCTGATCGCTCCAAACAATCCAATTATTCGCTGGCTCGGTTTAGCGGCTTGGGGCGCGAGCTCATACAAAGGTCTGGCTCTGGCATTACAGCACGTTGATTACCAGTTCAATCCATCACCGTTCGCAACCTGCGACCTGTTTGTGACCTTCCCTGACTGGGCTCCGCTTAACAAGTGGGTTCCTTGGATGTTTGAAGCTTACGGTGATTGCAGCAAGGTAGTCTGGCAATTCCTGACTCTATCAATGCCTCAGTGGCTAGTGGTGATTTTTGCGGCAAACTTAGTGGCGTTGGCTGTTATAGTAGTTGCGCAATTGGCGAAGAATAAGCGATAGAGATCGAGAGTCGAGAGTCGAGAGTCGAGAGTCGAGAGTCGAGAGTCGAGAGTCGAGAGTCGAGAGTCGAGAGTCGAGAGTCGAGAGTCGAGAGTCGAGAGTCGAGAGTCGAGAAAAGTTTGAAGGGTTGGCACATGGTGTCAACCCTTTCTTTTTATATCTGGAGGATGAAATTAAAAAGGAACTGACCTGCCAGTATCTTGCGACTCACTTACCACAGGTATGTCTCGCAGGGCTGAGTCCGATCTCGATTCTCGGAGCGAAGCGTTCTCGCCCTCTCTAAACAGCGGGCTACGCCCGCTAGTTCATTTCTCGGCCTGGAGCTGGTGCTAACACTTCACGGTTACCGTTGTGCCCTGGTGCACTTACAATGCCCTGAGCTTCAAGCTGTTCGACAATTCGTGCCGCACGGTTGTAACCAATCTTAAAGCGACGCTGAACACCTGAGACAGAGCCTCTGCGCGACTGGACCACATGTTCGACAACTTGATCGAATAGTGGGTCCATATCTTCGTCACCCTCTGGTTTCTCGCCCGGTAATAGGCCTTCCGGACCTTGGTCACCGTTAGTGATCTCTTCGATATAGTTCGGCTTGCCACGCGCCTTCCAGTTATTAACCACCGCATGTACGTCGTCATCGGAAGCAAAAGCGCCGTGGACTCGCACTGTATGACTAGAGCCCGGTGGTAAGTACAGCATGTCACCCATACCAAGTAGTGATTCTGCGCCACCCTGATCGAGGATGGTACGCGAGTCAGTCTTAGTCGAAACCGTAAATGCGACACGCGTTGGGATGTTTGCCTTAATCAGACCGGTAATGACATCGACCGAAGGACGCTGGGTCGCCAGAATCAGGTGAATACCCGCTGCACGTGCTTTTTGAGCCAGACGGGCAATCAGTTCTTCTACTTTCTTGCCCACTACCATCATCAGGTCAGCAAATTCATCGACGATAACGACAATGTAAGGCAGCTTCTCAAGCAGAGGTGCTTGCTCGTCCATGCTATCGCCTGGCTGCCATAGTGGATCATGGATTGGATGGCCCGCTTCCGCTGCCATCTTAAGCTTATCATTGAAACCTTTAATGTTACGTACGCCAAGTGCTGACATCAGCTTGTAGCGACGCTCCATCTCACCCACACACCAACGTAATGCGTTAGAAGCATCTTTCATATCGGTCACAACTTCAGACAGAAGATGTGGAATCCCCTCATAGACAGACAGTTCAAGCATTTTCGGGTCAATCATGATGAAGCGAACATCTTCAGGAGTTGCTTTGTAAAGCATACTCAGAATCATCACGTTAACACCGACTGACTTACCAGAACCGGTAGTACCTGCGACCAACACGTGAGGCATCTTAGACAGGTCAGCAACCACAGCTTCACCAGCAATATCCTGTCCAAGCACGACTGTAGTCGGAGATTTTGCTTCAATAAATTGTTGACTGCCGACTACATCGGAGAAGAACACCGTCTGACGACTCATGTTTGGCAGTTCAAGACCAACATATGGCTTACCAGGGATAACCTCTACGACACGGACCGCCATCGCCGATAGTGAACGGGCTAAGTCCATAGACAGACCAGAGATACGGCTAACCTTAACGCCAGGCGCCAGATCCAGTTCAAATCGAGTGATTACCGGACCAGGGAAAATATCAACCACCGTTGCCTGAATTTTGTAGTCAGCCAGTTTGGCTTCCACTAAGCGGGCAATATTCTCTAATGCTTCACGGTCGATAAAGTTTTCGCGTTTTTCTGGATGGTATAGCAGTTCGAGAGTTGGCATTGGCTCAGCAGGCTTAGGTAAGTTTGTCTCCTGCTGAACCAGGAATGGGTTCTGCTGGGCGACGACTTTCGCTTTCGCTTCTTCTACCATGTTGTGCAGAGCCGCCGCATCTTGATCTTCAATCTGGTTTGACTGGTCAATCTCCTCCACTTCAACCTGTGGCTCTTCAACCACATCAAACGAAGAGATAGTCGGCTCTTGATACTCCTCATCAGGCGTAATTTCAGCCGAGATTTGTTCCAGTTCAGTGTGCGTGATCGACGGTTGAACAACCTCTTCCTCAGCAATGTCGTTGTGCCAAGGCAGATCGGCCGGTTGTTCACTTGGCATCACTGATGGCTCAACAACTGGCTCTGGCTGAGTCATCGCTACTTGAGGCGGGACTTGCTGGCTCATATGCAGTTCTTCGCTTGGCGCAAAGTCATCCGCACTTCGGGCTGCATTTTCTAGCTCTTCAATTGTCGCGCCAAGCTGCTTGGTTCGTTCAACTGGTGCAGGCTGTTCGAATGTCTGAGCTTGGTACTGCTCGGTCATTACAGGAGCAATAGCCTGAGGCTCTTCAACCACTTCTGGTTGTGAGTGGTAAACAGGCTCAACCACTGATGGTTCTGGTTCCACTGTTGCTGCTGTTGCCGTCTCCGGCATATGAATGTTGAAACGTCGTTCACTCGGAACAACAACAGGCTCTTGTTCCTGTCTCTTTTCGATAACTGGTTCTGGGTCTTGTTCGTATTGGTTGAGCTCTGCTTCCAATACTTCATCCTGACGACCACGAACTTTGTTAACCAGATGAGTCATTAGTTGAATTGCTTTTTCACCCAGCCAATCAACAATGGATAACCAGGAGATGCCGGTTAATAAGGTAAAGCCCGCCCCCCACAAAAATAGGAATACCAGCGTAGTGCCTAGAATGTTGAGAGTCGGAAGAGCAAGGCTTGTCAGCACATCACCAATAACGCCGCCGGACGAGAAGTACCAGATGTCATCAAAGTTAATATCAGCAAGGCCACAACTGGTTAAGATGATGACCGTTAAACCAAGCAGACGAGTGCCCCATAACATCAAGTCAATGGATTCATCCTCGTCACGATTTCTTAACATTACCCAGGCAGTGGCAGTCACAACAAAAGGGATCACATAGGCTAAAGAACCAAAAACAAAAATAGTGTATCCGCAAGCCAGGCACCAACCAGACCACCTGCGTTATTGATTTCGCCTCCCCAGGCAGTCTGTGACCACGAAGGATCCGCTGCACTGAAGGTAAACAGAGCCACTGATAAAAATATCGAGCTTAGAACAATGACGATCAAGCTACATTCCTGAAGACGCTGTGGACCGCTGAGGCGAGACGGTTGAGTTTCCTCACCCGTTTTAATGATCGTTTGTACTTTATTTTTGGTTTCTTTAAACATAACCAACTTTATCTATGCATGACACCAAAGAGCTGAGAGGACTTTTTGACCACTTTAATAAGCTCTGATTGGTAAGAAAAAAATAGTCCGAGCGGCAAGGCCACTCGGACTATCGATTTAACCATATCAGGGGCAAAAACCCAATTGCTTAAAGTCAGAATATGGAAAGCTATTAGGACTTTAGGCAAAAGCTCAAATTTAAGCTAGCGAGTTTTGATAACCAACTGGTTAGTTTGTTTCACTTCTTCCATTACCACGTAGGTACGTGTGTCGTTAACACCCGGTAGACGAAGGAGCGTATCACCTAGCAGCTTACGGTAAGCGCTCATGTCTGATACACGTGTTTTTAACAAGTAGTCAAAATCACCAGATACTAGGTGACACTCTTGAATGTCATCTAATTTCTGTACTGCTGTATTGAACTGCTCGAACACATCCGGTGCACCACGGTTTAACGTAATCTCAACAAACACGAGTAATGAAGCATCAAGATATTGCGGGTTAAGCAACGCTGTATAACCCGTAATGTAACCTTGACGTTCTAAACGACGTACACGTTCCAAACACGGTGTTGGTGATAAACCGACACGTTTTGATAACTCAACGTTCGAAATTCGACCATCTTTCTGCAACTCATTAAGAATGTTGCGGTCGATGCGATCTAGATCCTTGGACGGCTTTTTATTGTTGTCTGCCATTTTTTATTCCACCTTATTACTTCCTTGCAAAAAAATATACTACAACTTTTTAATATTCAGTATCAAATTTTATCCAATCATATCTATACTAGATATTAATTCGACAGAATTACCCTACACACAGTTAATACAACTATCATAGTTTATACAACCAAAATAAAATGAGGAATTCAGGATGATTATTGGCGTACCTAAGGAAATCAAAAACCACGAATACCGTGTTGGTATGATCCCAGCGAGCGTTCGCGAGCTAGTGTCTCAAGGTCACCAAGTTTTTGTTGAAACTAATGCCGGTTCAGGCATCGGTTTTTCAGACGATGATTACATCGCTGTAGGCGCATCCATACTTCCTACCGCTGCTGACGTTTTCGCGCAAGCAGAAATGATTGTAAAGGTTAAAGAACCTCAAGCTGTCGAGCGAGCTATGCTTCGAGAAGGGCAAATTTTATTTACTTATTTGCACCTAGCACCAGATTTTCCACAAACTGAAGAGCTAATCAAGAGCAAAGCTGTCTGTATAGCATATGAGACTGTAACAGATAATATGGGTCGCTTGCCACTACTTGCGCCAATGTCTGAGGTAGCAGGTCGCATGTCTATTCAAGCAGGTGCACAAACTTTAGAGAAATCTCACGGTGGTCGTGGTCTACTACTAGGTGGTGTACCAGGTGTTGAGCCAGCTAAAGTTGTTGTTGTTGGCGGCGGTGTTGTAGGTGCAAACGCTGCACGTATGGCTGTTGGCCTACGCGCTGACGTAACTATCCTGGACCGTAACGTTGATACCCTACGCCGTCTTGACGAAGAATTCCAGGGTCGCGCAAAAGTGGTTTACTCTACAGAAGATGCTATTGAGAAGCATGTTCTAGAAGCTGACCTAGTTGTTGGTGCGGTTCTAATCCCAGGTGCAGCTGCTCCTAAACTAGTGACTAAAGAGCACATCGCTAAGATGAAGCCAGGCGCAGCAGTTGTTGACGTTGCAATCGACCAAGGCGGTTGTTTCGAAACTTCACACGCAACGACTCACGCAGATCCTACTTACATCGTTGACGACGTAGTTCACTACTGTGTTGCTAACATGCCAGGTGCTGTTGCTCGCACTTCTACATTCGCTCTAAACAATGCAACACTTCCTTACATTGTTAAGCTAGCGAACAAAGGTTACCGTGAAGCTCTACTAGAAGATAACGGCTTCCTAGAAGGTCTGAACGTTATCCACGGTAAAGTAACGTGTAAAGAAGTTGCTGAAAGCTTCGACCTAGAGTACGTAGAACCAGCACAAGCGATTGCAATGTTCAACTAATGTTGAATGATTGAATTGATAAAAGCGCTCACTTCGGTGGGCGTTTTTTTTTGGAGAAGCGAGAAGCGAGAAGCGAGAAGCGAGAAGCGAGAAGCGAGAAGCGAGAAGCGAGAAGCGAGAAGCGAGAAGCGAGAAGCGAGAAGCGAGAAGCGAGAAG
>NZ_AEVS01000044.1 GCF_000189255.1 Vibrio brasiliensis LMG 20546
TCATCATCACCACCGTTTTCACCGCTATCAGTAATAAAGGCAGCGGCTTTCGCTTTGCCATTACTGTCGGTGGTAACGTTGTTTACATCGCGAACCACAAGCTGGAAGCGCTCACTACCCTCATGTACTGGGTCTATGCTGTCGTCCGTAGTCTCTACTTCAACATAGATATCTTGCACGTACGCTGGCACTTCAATGTTATTACCATCGAAGTCTAGGTAAACCTTACCGTCTTGGTCT